>CAVHRT010000045.1:0-5818 GCA_963638355.1 Flexilinea sp.
ATCGTAAGCTGCCCACTGATCTTTTGTAATTTCTTCTTCCGATTTAAGAATAGTGAGAAGAGCATTAACATAGGCTGTGGTATCAACAAAGCTACCTCTCAAGCAGTGATAGCGAATAACACCATCTTCGCCAAACTCAGTGTATACCGAGTCACCAAGTTCGAATGTGGCATTGTTTACATAAACATAGGTGCTATCGCTGAAGATGCGAACAGGAATGAAAGTAGCATAGCCGCCGTCGCCTTCGACGTTAGCATCGTACATAAACAACTCCATGTCGCAAAGATATCCTCTGTATTTGCTATCACGATAGAGAATTGTGGTATCAGAACCAGCAATTTTCGATTTCGAGCTACCAACAACCGAAATGTCGTAAACACTCCAGAGGTCGTACGATTCAGCAACTACTACTTGGCACTCGGCCGAGAAATCGCCTGCTTTTGCAGTTACGGTTGCTTCGCCATAGTCTTTACCAACGATAACGCCATTTGTGAGGCACTCAACAACATCTTCATCGCTCGATTCCCAAGTGATGGTAGCGCTAACACCCGAAGGTTCGAGAATTGCGCTCAAACGAACGGTGTCGTAAGGCTCAATACCGATAGCGGCTGGGTTAACGGTAATGCCCGTCAAAACTTTTACTTCGTCTTTTTTCGAAGTCTCTTTGTTGCAGCCAACAAATACGCAAGCCAGTGCAACGATGCTCAAGAACAAGGTCTTTTTCATCTTTTTTTCTCCTTTTTGATTAGTTAGATATTAAAATTGAAAAATTAAATGGCAATTTTTATTCACCCACATACGGGTTGTAGCTTGTTTCGCTAGTTGGCAACTCAAGCGTGAGGCGATAGTCGGTGTACGACAACTCTTCGTCGGAACGCAGGTGGTTACCGCCAAGTTCAACCGCATGAGTCAAGCGGCGCAGGGTTTGCAAGCCGTAGCCTTCGCCCCACATCTCTACACGCCAGTTCAAGCCGATGGCATCGATCAGAGCACCTTGGTCGCTGAGCGTGTTTAGATAATCGGCATACTCCGTTTGAGCGGTGGCCGAAGTGTCGACACGTTGGTCGAGAATCGCTTTCAAATAGTTTTTCGATGCTTCAAGATCGGGCGTAGTTTGTTGTGCAGCGGCTTCGGCAGCAATCAGATAAACCGATTCGATACGCATAAACACATTGTCGTTCAGCCAGTCGCGGTCGAGATCGCTCGCAGCCGTAACGTCTTTGTAGTTCACGCTGTAGAATTTGCGGATTGGGCGACCTTTCTCATCGAACCAATGTTGGCGACCGTCCCAAGTTGGAATGGCGGCTCTCAACTTAGCATCGATACATTTGGCATCGCCAGCCCAAGCGTAGCTGTAGGTGTAGATGTCCACTTGTCCGAAGAACGAAGCCAAGCCAGTGGAGTTGTCGATGGTAACATTTTCGCCCCACATCCACGACTCTTCGTTCACATCGCCAAAGCCCGAAGTGAGCAGACGGCTTTGTGGAAGAATGGTGTATTTTCCGCGATCGATCACCTGTTTAGCATATTTCAGCGCATTCTCGTATTCGCCTTTGTTCAGATAGAGATAGGCCAACTGAGCGCGAGCCACATCTTGATCCATTCTCAGTTTCGACGAGCGCGAAACTACATCGCCCTCGAAGAACGACATGTATTCAACGGCGTTCGAAAGGTCTTGTTCTGCACGATTGTAAACCTCGGCAGCCGTCGAGCGCGAATTGCCAGCAGTGTTGTTGTTGGCAATGTCGTCCTCAGTGTAAATGATTACCGACAGTTCTGTTGAAAGGTCGATTTGGTCGACTGTTTTGCAGAAGAAGCGTTGCAAACCTGCGTAGCAGAAACCACGGATAGCAAGTGCCTCGCCATAGTAGTAACCATTCTCAATCTCTGTTTCAGTATAGTCGCCTTGCGTTTTGCCATCGACCAACTCAGGCACGCCTTTTTGATCGAGTGCGTTAATGATGAGGTTCGACAGACGAATCATGTCGTAATAGTAACCCCAAATGTAGCTTTTGCGATACGAATAGCTCAAACCAAGTTCGTCAGTTTGAAACCAACCATAACTTGCCGACGACATAGCCATATCGCCACACATAAAGTCGCAATACATATCGATAGAGCGTTGACCAAATTCGTCGTGTCCACTTCCATACTCGTACAATTTTGAGTAGATACCAATGAGCGAGCCATCGACAGTGTTGTCTTGTTCCACATACTGATCTTCGAACAATGTTCCGCCCGAATAGTAGCGGGTCAGATATTTATCGGAACAAGAAGCCAGCAAGAGGGCTAATATTGTAAGGCCAAAAATGCGTTTCATATTTTATTTCTCCTTTTGCTAAATGTTAGAACTGAATTTTGATACCGCCCATAATGGTCGACAGTGGTGTGTATTGCCACGAGTCGGTGGTGCCAGTGTACGAAGCCATTGGGTTGTAGCCGCGGCGTGCCGATGCTACAAACAGGTTGTCGGCCGAAACCCAAATTTTCAACACATTCATCTTAATCTTCTCTGTCCATTTCTTGGGGAATGTGTAACCAAGTTGAATGTTGTTGAGCGAGAAGAACGAGTTGCTTGTAAGGAAGCGCGTCGATGCAGCATTGGTGTAGGTGTCGGAGTAGTTCGACAAGCGCGGAATGTCGGTGTCTCTGTTGTTTTCGGTCCAAGCGTTGCGCATGTCGGTGTGCCAGTTGCACGAGCCCACACGGTCGTTGTTCATCAACGAAGCGTAGGTGTTGTCGTAGCCATAACCGCCAATGCGATAGAGGAACGTTGCCGAAAGGCTTACACCATAAACGTCGAGGTCGAATGCGATACCGCCATCGAGAATTGGCGATGCTGTTTTGCCAACATAGTTGCTACCAGCCTGGTTGTAGTTGGTGGTGATGGTGTCGCGAATATCTGCATTGGGGTGACTATCTTTGTAGTCGTAGACGCTAGCAATGTAGTTGTTACCCGAAGAGACCTGATCGGCGCTCGAAGTACCGAATGTACCTTTGTCTGCATCGTAGTAAGCGCGATATTGTGCTTCACCAGTCTCTTTGTCTACGCCAGCATATTCAACCATATACCAATCGTAGAGGTCGTGACCTTTTGCCATGGAGCCATTCATAACCATGCGCACAGCGTTGCCATTTTCATCGTAGTAGTCGATAGGCATCTCTTCCATGCGGTTGGTGTTGTGGCTACCATTCAGGCGGATATCCAATTTCACATTACGCGTATCAACAGCGTGAGCGGTCAATTGGAATTCCACACCTTGGTTCGACAGTTTGCCGTCGTTCACATAGTAGTAGCTATAGCCCAGCGAAGGAGCAACATAGCGTGGGAACAACAGGTTCGAAGTCTTTTTGTAGTAGTAGTCAACTTCACCCGTCAAATATTTGGTAATCTCAAATTCCAAACCTACATCGACTGTAGAGGTGCGTTCCCAAGTCAAGTCGGGATTGCCTTTGTACGACCACACATACGCTACTTGGTCGTCGACATTCTCAACCGAATAGTGATCGGTGTAGAGGTACGAGCCAATCTCTTGGTTACCAAGCATACCCCAGCTAGCACGCAGTTTCAAGTTGCGTAGCCAATCGCGCGAGTCACTCATGAACTCTTCGTTGGTGATAACCCATGCAGCGCCAACCGATCCGAAGTGTCCCCAGCGGTGACCTTTGGCAAAACGCGAGCTACCATCGGCACGGTAACTACCGTTGATGAAGTAGCGCTCGGCATAGTTGTAGTTGGCTGTAGCAAGATAACTCTCCATCGAAGCCTCGGTGGTGTAGCCGCTCATCGACGACATCTGAATGGCATTGCTCCATTCCAAATTGTCGGGCAGAGCCAAGTAGTTTTTGCTACCGTACATAATGCCTTGACGAACGAATTGTGTCTCGTGACCAGCCAACACGCGAATGTTGTGATCGTTTATTTGTTTGCTGTATTCCAACAATTGGTTAGCCGTGAGGGCCAAGTAGTTGACCTGCTGTTTAGCCAAACGACCTACGCCAGCGGCATCGCCGTAGTATGGGTTGGTCAGCTCCGATGCGTTTTGTCCAACATAGGTAAGACCGACATTGGCAGTGAGTTTCAAATCTTTGTAGAATTGTACCTCCAACATACCAGTGGTTTGCAACTGATGCGAAATGGTTTTCTGTTTATCGAGTTGCAGTGCGCCAGCAGGGTTGATGCCGCTACCAAACAGACGACCTTCGCCCGAATTCATACCATAGTCGTACGAATTCAGACCAGTTTTCGCATCTTTTTTGATAGTGCCATCGGCATTGCGCTCGTACACGGGATAAATCACTGGAATACAGTTCACATAGTAGAAACCGTTGTTCATTGCGCCATCGCCACTTTGACCTGGATCGTTCAGTTCAGAATACGAATAGTTCATATTCAAACTACCTTTCAACCATTTTTTTGCTTGGTGCGAAATGTTCGAACGCACCGAAAAACGATTGTAGTCGGAACCGATGTAGTAACCTTCGTCTTTCAAATAACCGAACGAAGTGTAATAGGTCGTTTTGTCGGAACCGCCACTGATTTTTACCGTGGCTTCAGCTTTTTGACCTACACGGAAGATAGCATCTTTCCACGATTCCAAGTTTTCGTAACCTGCTTTGCGGTGTACGCCGTCGGCTATTGTTGGATTAACCGAACCATCGGCAGCGTAAGGGTTGATAAGCAAGTTTCCCGACATGTTCCACATGTTATATGCGGTAGGAATACCTTTGTCGCTAAACAGATTGTTGTTTGCCATACGAACCGCATTGTCTTGGGTCATGTTTTTGGCATATCTATAACTGTTGTAAAGACTCTGCCAACTCATGGTCAAATACTCTTCAGGTGTAGAGATGACGTCGTACATAGGCAGCAGACGCATATTGCCACCATATTTTACATCTACATCGATTTTAGCCTCGCTGCCAGCAGTACCAGTTTTGGTTGTGATCAGGATAACGCCATTGGCACCGCGCGAACCATAAAGCGAAGTAGCCGTAGCATCTTTCAACACGGTGGTAGAAGCAATATCGCTTGGGTCGATACCAGAGATGTCGCCATCGAACGGCACACCATCGACCACATACAGAGGTGTCGTCGAGGCATTAACCGAACCCATACCACGCACCACAATGGTTGCGCTTGTACCAGGTTGGCCGCTAGTGTTCACCACGCGCACGCCAGCGACCTCGCCAGCCAACGCTTTCGAAACCTCGGTAGAGTTTTTCTTTTCTATCTTTTCGGAGTTAACCACGGTAGCCGAGCCAGTAAATGATTTTTTGGTCGAAGTACCGTAGGCCACGGTGATGACCTCGTCAATCATCTGGGCATCTTCCTCCAAGTGAATGGTCATACCGTTTTTGGCAGCCACCTCTTGCGTTTTCATGCCGATGTACGAAACCACCAGAATGTCGCCATCAGAAATCGACAGATCGAATGAGCCGTCGATATCGGTAATGGTACCGTTGGTCGTCCCTTTCACCATGATGGATGCGCCTATCACAGGCTCATCACCTTCACCCGACACTACCGTACCCTTCACATTGGCCAATGCAAGCCCTGCGCCAAGGGTCAAAAATGCGGTGAGCAATAGCGTAAATTTTCTCATCTTGTTTTGTAGATAAATGTTATAAAATAGTGTGTAAACAATCGGTTTGGTTACAATCCGAAAGCGCTACCTTATGGGCATACGCCTATTTCTGACAAAGTTACAATTTTTCGGAGAAACGGGCAAGAAATTCAGAAAAAAGAAAAAATCGAGCAAATGCGATTTTTAGAAAAATTCGTTTTTCAAAAAAATGATATTGTTTTTCGATAAAC
>CAVHRT010000045.1:5828-13116 GCA_963638355.1 Flexilinea sp.
AGGTAGAACGACGCCAAAATTATATGTTGTGCAACATATTTTCAAAAAAAAATAGCAATGCTAACGACGCCATTTTGCACAAAAAATTGCGCAAAAAACATAGGATTTTGCCAAAATTTGGTTTCAAAAACGAAACAAACAGGGCAGATTTTTATAGGAAACGAAAGCAAGTTTGCAATTTTACTTTCAAATTGAAAGCAGTTTTTGCACGCCGACTAACGGTGACAAACTATCGACCAGCGACAACAATCACAAATTCACCCTTGGGAGTATGCTCGGTGAAATGCGCCACCAACTCGGCCAGAGTGCCGTGCTGGGTCTCTTCAAATTTCTTGGAAATCTCGCGCGAAACGGAGGCTGCACGATCCGAGCCAAGCACCTCGGCCAACTGCTGCAGCGTTTTCACCACACGGAATGGCGACTCATAGAAAATCATGGTGCGCTCCTCGTCGGCCAAGGCTGCGAGGCGTGTTTGGCGACCTTTCTTCTGCGGCAGAAAGCCCTCGAAGCAGAAGCGATCGCACGGTAAACCCGAATCGACCAGCGCAGGCACAAAAGCCGTGGCTCCAGGCAGACATTCAACCTCGATTCCAGCCGCCACACAGGCGCGCGCCAACAGAAATCCTGGATCGGAAATGCCGGGCGTGCCAGCATCGGACACTAGCGCAACGTTCTCGCCATCGGCAATGCGGCGCACTACGCTGTCCACTTTTTGGTGCTCGTTGAACTTGTGGTGCGACTCGAGCGGCGTGTGAATGTCGTAGTGGTGCAGCAAAATGGACGTGGTGCGCGTGTCCTCGGCCAGCACAAGGTCGACCTCGCGCAACAAACGCAACGCACGCAGCGTGATGTCCTCCATGTTGCCAACGGGAGTGGGTATGAGGTAAAGTTTAGGCATTCGGGTTACAAGTTACAGGTTTCAAGTTCCAAGTTGTCAAGCCGCAATCTATGTTCTATTTCTACGCTCTATGCTCTATTCTCAAAATTTTCTGCGGACAATTTCGAGGAATTCAGCAACGATGGCATTTTCGGCAGTGAGATGGAACTGCGTTTGCAACAACTGTTCGGCTTGGTCGAATGTGGTGCAGGCATTGAGCGCATCAAGGGCTTTTATCAGCATTTCGCCATTGTTGCCAAACAGTTCGCGCTGAAAACGGAAGCGTTCGGCAATGCTGAATGCCTGTTTCAAATCGGTAACGGGCTTGTTGGCAATGGCATGCGCCAGCGATTGATCGTCGCGGTGCGAGAACTCGTCGACCACCGTTTCGGGCTTCACAATAGACTCCGCCACGGTTTGCGGCTGATCTGCGACAGGAGCAGCAGCAGGTTCTGGCTCAACTTCAGGTTCAATCACAGGAATCGGCTCGGGCTCGGGCTCGGGAACGACTTCAGGCTCAGGCTTGACGACTTCAGGTTCTGGAACGATTTCTTCCGGTTCTTGTGCAACTGGCTCAACTTTTTCGGGTTCTGGCTCAATCTTTTCCTCAACTTTTTCAGACTCAGGAGCAACTTCGACAGGTTCAGCAGGCGCAATTATTTCAGGTTCTATCTTTTCGGGTTGCGGATTTTCCTGAACTGGTGCTTCAATGTTCGTTGCTTGCGGCAATTGCTCGATACAAAGTCGTATATTTTCGGCTTTTGCAACGGCCAAATCGATAAGTCGCTGCGGCAAAACCTGCAGTTCCGAAAAGCCTTCGGTGAGCGATTTCAGTTCGTCGATGTCCTTTTCGATGAGTACGAGGAGCGTTTCTCTGTGCATATACAATAGGGTGTTAAATTGTCTGTTTATAAATTCATTGTGGAAATTCAGCAAAAATTTTCTACCTTTGCAAGGGAAAAAATGCAGAATTTTTTCCTGCAAAATTACAAAAAATAGATAAATCAGACCCCAATAACCAAACAAATCATGGATTTTTTTGAATCGACCTCGCACAACGGTCCGCACCGCGGCAGCATAGAAGTGGTTTGCGGCTCAATGTTTTCGGGCAAAACCGAGGAGTTGATACGCCGCCTGAAGCGTGCAAAATTTGCGAAACAACGCGTCGAAATTTTCAAACCTGCCATCGACACACGCTATTCCGATGTCGATGTGGTGAGCCACGACCATACCGCCATTGCGTCGACGCCCGTGGATTCATCGGCGAGCATTCTGCTGATGACGGGCGATGTTGACGTGATTGGCATCGACGAGGCGCAATTTTTCGACAACGATTTGGTGGAGGTATGCCGCCAGCTGGCCGACCAAGGTTTCAGGGTGATAGTGGCTGGTCTGGATATGGATTTTCGCGGTGTGCCATTTGGTCCCATGCCTGCGCTGATGGCCATTGCCGACGATGTTACGAAAGTTCACGCCATCTGCGTGCGCTGCGGTCACCCCGCCTACATTTCGCACCGTTTGGTGGCTGGCGAAAGTCAGGTGCTGCTGGGCGAAACCGACAAATATGAGCCAATCTGCCGAAAATGTTACAACAAACTCGCGGAAGAAGAGAAATGACCTATTCAATTATCTAATTATTTAATTTCCAATTACTTAATTAAGATTAGACTATTGACGATGACTAAGACTTTCGGTAGCCACAGCTAACTGCAAAACAATAGAAACAGCGCGAAGCGCGAGAATTTTTGCGATAAGCGAGAGCAAAATCAAACTCGTTTGTTTTGCCGAGCGGAGCAAAAATCTTGCGAAGCAAAAACTTAGAAACTTTTTCAACTAGAAATCAGAAATCTAGAAATTAGAAATGAACATAGAAAATCCGAAGATATTTTGGCCCTTTGCGGTGGGATATGTTGCCGTGATAGTGGGCGCGCTGACCTACATTTTAGTCGATAACACGCTGATTGGCTTCATCATATTCTCCGTTGGCGCATTGGCTGTTGCAGCCACGCGACTGCTGAGCCTAAAAAAAAGCGACGACACACGCACACGCCGTCTGCAAGTGCAACAAATCATCGGTGTGGGCTGCATGCTGGCATCGGGCTATTTGATGTATGTAGAAAATTCGGCATGGGCTATCACGCTGTTAATCAGCGCATTCATCGACATTTGGCTCTCGTTCAGAATGAAATAACGCCGCACGATGGTCTATCTACAAGTTGAAAATCTCACAAAATCGTTTGGCGACCGACTGCTGTTCGAAAACATCTCGTTCGGCATCGACCAAGGGCAGCGCGTGGCATTGGTGGCGCGCAATGGCACTGGCAAAACCACGCTGCTCAACATTTTGATGGGACGCGAAAGCCACGATAGCGGCACCATCACCTTCAGACGTGATCTGCGTGTGGGTTTTCTGCCGCAAGATCCGCATTTTGGCAGCGACATGACCGTGCTCGAAGCCTGTTTCGCCTGCGAAAGCGACGTGGTGCGCGCCATTGCCAACTACGAACGTTTGATGGAACGCAACGAGCAAAACGCCCGCTACGACGACGAGCTGCAGCGCGCCATGGCCGATATGGACCGTCTGCATGCGTGGGATTACGAGACGCGCATCAAGCAGATTCTCGGCAAACTCGACATTCACGACCTATCGAAACCCGTGCAGCAACTGAGCGGAGGTCAGCAAAAACGCCTTGCGCTGGCCAATGTGCTGATAGCCGAACCCGACCTGCTGCTGCTCGATGAGCCAACGAACCACCTCGATCTGGAAATGGTGGAATGGCTCGAAGATCTGCTGAACCACTCGCGCATGACGTTGCTGATGGTAACGCACGACCGCTATTTTCTCGACCGCGTGTGCAGCGACATCATCGAGATTGACCAGCAAACGCTCTATCGCTACCGAGGCAACTACAGTTATTACCTCGAAAAACGCGACGAACGCATCGAGAATCAGAATGCCGAGACGGCGCGCGCCAAAAATCTTTACCGAAAAGAGTTGGATTGGATGCGCCGTCAACCGCAGGCACGCGGCACAAAGGCGCAAAGCCGAATCGACGCCTTCAGCGAGATAGAACAGCGCGCCCGACGCCGAATTGAAGAGAAACAGCTGTCGCTCGGCGTGAAATCGACCTACATTGGCAGCAAAATTTTCGAGGCGCAATATGTGTCGAAAGCCTTTGGCGACTACAAAATTCTCGACAATTTCTACTACAATTTCTCGCGCTACGAAAAACTCGGCATCGTCGGCAAAAATGGCACAGGAAAATCCACCTTCTTGAAAATGCTTCTGGGCGAAGTGCATCCCGACAGCGGTCGGTTCGACATTGGCGACACCGTGCGATTTGCCTACTACAGCCAAACGGGCATCAAATTCGACGAACGCGACAAGGTGATCGATGCCGTGCGTGCCATTGCCGAAGAGGTTGACCTTGGCGGCGGCAAAAAGCTGACTGCATCGCAGTTTCTGACGCATTTCCTGTTTCCGCCCGACAAGCAGCACGACTTCATCGCCAAGCTGAGCGGCGGCGAACGCCGAAGGCTCTACCTCTGCACCGTGCTGATGCGCAATCCGAATTTTCTGGTGCTCGACGAGCCAACCAACGACCTCGACATCGCCTCGCTGAATGTGCTCGAGGACTACTTGATACACTTCAAAGGCTGCGTGATAGTGGTGAGTCACGACCGTTTTTTTATGGACAAAGTAGTGGATCATCTGCTGGTTTTCAAAGGGAATTGCCAGATTCAGGATTTTCCGGGCAACTACACCGACTATCGCCAATGGCGCGAGCTGAAAGAGGCAGAACAGGCTGAAAATCAGGCAAAAACAACATCAAAACCCACCGCAGAACACCAGCCGCGCCACGAAGAGAAGAAAAAGCTCACCTTTGCCGAACGGCGCGAATTTGAGCAACTCGAAGCCGAAATTGATGCGCTCGAAAAAGAGAAAAAAGAGATTGAAACGGCACTCTCGAGCGGCACTCTCGACAACAATGCACTCACCGAAAAATCGAAACGTTTTGCCGAACTCACCGACCTGCTCGACACCAAAAGCATGCGCTGGCTCGAATTGAGCGAAAAAACATAATCAATTACCTAATTATTTAATTTCCAATTACTTAATTAAACTATAACTTTTGACTATGACAATGACCTTCGGTAACCACGACCAACTGCAGAAAGTTGTGGAATGCGATGCTTTATAAACTTTACAACTTTACAAACTTGATAAACTTCTTATCAACTTTTCAACTCGTCAACCTATCAACTTAACAATGCGACCCTTCGACCCCACATGGCAAGCGCATTTGGCGGCGGAATTTGAAAAGCCTTATTTTCAGAAACTGACCGATTTTGTGCAGCACGAATACGAAACGCAGCAGATTTTTCCGCCTAAAGATCTGATTTTCAATGCGTTCAATCTTTGCCCGTTCGATAGGGTGAAAGTGGTGATAATCGGTCAGGATCCGTACCACGGCGAAGGGCAGGCGCACGGGCTCAGTTTTTCGGTGAACGACGGCGTCGACATTCCGCCATCGCTGCGCAACATCTACAAAGAGATTCGCTCCGACCTTGGCATAGAACCGCTACCGAGTGGCAATCTGGAGCGTTGGGCGCGACAAGGCGTGCTGCTGCTCAACGCCACACTCACCGTGCGCGCCAACGCGGCTGGTTCGCACCAAAAACACGGCTGGGAGCAGTTCACCGACTGCGCCATAAGCACGCTAGCCGCTGAGCGACAGCACATTGTGTTCATGCTTTGGGGCAACTACGCCCAACAAAAAGCGCAACTCATCGACTCTGAGAAGCACCTGATTTTGCGCAGCGTGCACCCCTCTCCCCTTTCGGCAAGTCGCGGCTGGTTCGGCTGCAAGCACTTTTCGCAAGCTAATAACTACCTGATACAGAACGGATTAGAGCCAATCAATTGGAAATAAAAAAATCTCCAACCTTTTCCAGATTGAAGATTCGATTTGAGGTACCTAGCAGAATCGAACTGCTGTATGCGGTTTTGCAGACCGGTGCCTAACCACTCGGCCAAGGTACCCTAGAATTGCGGTGCAAAAGTACAACATTTTGTCGAACGCGCCAAATTTTTTCGACGAAAGTTTCAAAAAAAAATCATTTTCGCCAATTTCGTTCCGTCCGAAGGCGCAAATACACGGATTTTTCGTAACTTTGCAGATTGTTTGAAAATCAGCAAAATGGCTTTTTATACCAAAGAAAAACTAGAATTTCTAACCGTAGCGGTGGAAACTTGCAAGTATCTCGACGCGTTAGAGAGCGAAAAAAAGCAAGATTTCGTCAACAAAATGGTGAAACTGCTGCCACTGCTCTATCTGAAAGCGATGATGACACCCGCCAACGAGCCAACCGACGATGTGGAGCGGTTCGTCACCGAATTGGACTACGAAAATGTGCGCAATCGCATTGCGACGCTGCTGGGCGAGGAAGATGACTATCTCGACTCGTTCGACGCCGACATGGCAATGAGCGAAACCACCATCTACGCCACCATTTCGGAAGATTTGGCCGACATGTATCAGTCGCTCAAGGACTTTGTGTGCTGCTGTTCGCTTGGCAACGACGAGCAGTCGGAGTTGGCGCTCGACACCTGCATCAGCGACTTCAGAAATTCGTGGGGGATGCGGTTGTTAGGGGCTTTGCGTGCATTGCATGTGGCGCTGGTCGACCCGAAAGACATCGAAACAGAGGCGGAATGAAGCAGTTTTTAGCGCATATCGAAAAGGAGCGTGTAGCGGCATTGCCCGTGGTTACCGCGCCAGCCAACATCATGGTGGTGAAGACGCAGAAAGAGGCCGATTTTGCCGCGTCGGTGCTGATGCAGCAGCAGGTGATCGGTTTCGACACCGAGACGCGGCCGAGTTTCACGCCAAACACGCACTACAAAATTGCGCTATTGCAACTGGCCGCTGCCGACCGCGTTTTTCTATGCCGATTGCAGCACATTGGCGAGCATCAAGGCTTGAAAGCGGTGCTCGAGTCGCCCGATGTTTTGAAGGTTGGGCTCTCGGTAAAAGACGATTTTCGCATGCTTCAGCGCTGGATGAAAATTGAGCCGCAAAATTTTGTAGAATTGCAGAATTATGCGCCAAAATTTGGCATCGAGGACAAAAGTCTGCAAAAAATCTATGCCATAGTTTTCGGAAAACGCATTTCGAAATCGCAGCAACTCTCGAATTGGGAAGCGCCCATTCTTTCGCAGCCGCAAAAGGACTACGCTGCCATTGATGCGTGGACCTGCCGAGAGCTCTATTTTGAATTCAAAAAAATCGAGGAGTCAATTATTTAATTACCCAATTTTTTAATTGACTAATTAGTTGATTTTCAATTGATTATGTTTAATCACGTCAAAAATTGAAGTGAATATTTTTTTCTACTGAAATGACAATA
>CAVHRT010000046.1:0-12926 GCA_963638355.1 Flexilinea sp.
GCCGCAAAAGCACTCCGCTGCGAAAATCTGATCCCTTGCGAACTCTATGGCGCAGGCAAAAACGTACATTTCACCGTTGCTGAAGCGGCTGTACGCAAACTTATCTTCACTCCTGACATCTACTTGGTAGAGCTCGACATCGATGGCGAAAAAGTGAAAGCCGTGATGAAAGAGATTCAATTCCACCCAATTTCGGAGCGCGTTATGCACATCGATTTCCTGCAAGTTGTCGACGGCAAAGCCATCGAAATGGAAGTACCTGTGCGCCTCGAAGGTCACGCTGCTGGCGTTCGTGCTGGTGGTAAACTTTCGCTCGAAATGCGCAAACTGCGCGTGAAAGGTCTGGCCGACGCAATTCCTGAAAAACTCATTATCAACATCGACAACCTCGAACTTGGCAAAACCATTCAAGTGAAAGACCTGCACTTCGACAACCTCGAACTGCTCAACGGTCTGCAGAGCGTGGTTTGCAGCGTTAAACTGACGCGTGCCGCCATGGGTACGGCTGCTGCCGCTGCTACCGAGGCTGCTAAATAAGCAAACGAATTATGAAATACCTTATTGTCGGTTTGGGCAATATCGGTTCGGAATACGAACATACCCGCCACAACATAGGTTTCGACACATTGGATGCCTTTGCCGAGGCGTCCAATGCTGTTTTTGAAACACGCCGCTACGGCGATGTGGCTGAGTGCCGACTGCGCGGACGGCAGTTGGTGCTGCTCAAACCTTCCACTTTCATGAACCTGAGCGGTCAGGCGGTACGCTATTGGCTGCAACAGGAGAATGTGCCGATCGAAAATCTGCTAGTGGTGGTCGACGACCTTTCGTTGCCCGTGGGCGCGCTGCGTCTGAAACCGAGCGGCAGCGATGGCGGTCACAATGGCTTGAAAAACATTCAGGAACTGATTGGTACTCAGCAATATGCGCGTTTGCGGTTCGGCATTGGCAACGATTTTCCGCGTGGCGCGCAAGTTGATTATGTGCTTGGACGCTTCAGTGAGGAACAGCGCACTGCACTTGCTCCACGTTTTGAACAAGCGGTCGAGATGATTCGCACCTTCTGCCTCGCTGGCATTCAAACCGCTATGAATCAGTACAATAACAAGTGAGTAAAGAGTAAGGACAAAAGAATAAAGACGCTATCAGTTAGAAATTGGGAGTGAGGAGTTAGGAGTGGAAACGTGATGGTTGGACAGTGCGGTTGATTTAGATTTTAGGAGTATAGAACATAGAAAAGAAGCGGCTTTCGTTGGGAAACCGCTTCTTTTTCATTCGATCATTCAATGATTCAATGATTCAATGATTTGTTCCACCAATTCTTTGGGCGGATTGGTCAGCCCGAGTTTGTTCTTTTTGTTGAAACCGCAAAGATCTTGGTGCAGTTTGCTGGGATTCAGACCTTTCAGCTTGTCGATGGTGTCGTAGCCGAGTTTTTGCAGCGGCTCAATCCATTCGGCAGGCACGCCAATTTCGGTGTAGCGCTCTGGACCATCTTTCTTTTGCACGCGTTCGGGCTTCATTTGTGGGAAAAGCAGCACCTCTTGAATGGTCGGTTGGCCCGTCATGAACATGGTCAGGCGGTCGATGCCAATGCCAATGCCCGAGGTTGGCGGCATGCCATATTGCAGCGCACGTAGAAAATCGTGGTCGATAATCATCGCCTCGTCGTCGCCTTTGTCGGCCAAGCGCATCTGCTCTTTGAAACGCTCTTCTTGGTCTATTGGGTCGTTCAGCTCGCTGTAGGCATTTGCCAACTCTTTGCCGTTCACCATCAACTCGAAACGCTCGGTCAATCCTGCTTTCGAGCGGTGCATTTTGGTAAGCGGACTCATCTCCACAGGATAATCGGTGATGAATGTGGGCTGAATGAATGTGCCTTCGCAGAATTCGCCAAAAATCTCGTCGATCAGCTTGCCTTTGCCCATGGTGTCGTCAATTTCCATCTTCAACTCGTGGCAGATGGCACGGATTTCGTCCTCCGATTTTCCAGAAAGATCGTAACCCGTTTTCTCTTTGATGGCGTCGAGAATTGGCAGTCGACGGTATGGCGCTTTGAAATCGACTTCGTTGTCGCCAATGCGCACTTTGGTGGTGCCATTCACAGCCACGGCAATGCGTTCGAGCAGCTGCTCGGTGAACGACATCATCCACTGATAATCTTTGTACTGCACATACAGTTCCATGCAGGTAAATTCGGGGTTGTGGCTCTTGTCCATACCCTCGTTGCGGAAGTTTTTGCCGATTTCGTACACGCCTTCGAATCCGCCAACAATCAGTCGTTTTAGATAGAGTTCGGTGGCGATGCGTAGGTACATGTCCACATCGAGTGCGTTGAAATGCGTGATGAACGGGCGTGCGCTTGCTCCGCCAACGATGTTTTGCAGCGCAGGCGTCTCCACTTCGGTGTAGCCAGCCTCGTCGAGCACGGCGCGCAGGGTGCGCAGAATGGTGGCGCGTTTCATGAAAGTATCTTTCACGCCATCGTTCACTATCAGATCGACATAGCGCTGACGGGCGCGCAGTTCAGGATCGTCGAATTTGTCGTAGGCCACACCGTCTTTGTACTTCACAATTGGTAGTGGACGCAGACTTTTGGCTAGCACGGTCAGTTCCTGCGCATGAACGCTGATTTCACCCATCTGCGTGCGGAAAACAAAGCCGCGAATGCCGATGATGTCGCCAATGTCGAGCAGTTTTTTGAATACAGTGTTGTACATTTCGGGTTGCGCCTCGGTGCTGATGTCGTCGCGTGACACATACACCTGAATGCGTCCTTTCGAGTCCTGCAGTTCGATGAACGACGCTTTGCCCATGATGCGGCGGCTCATTATTCGGCCTGCAATGCACACGGGGCGCGATTGCTCATCGGCTTCGAATTGCGTTTTGATGTCGGTTGAGTGGGCGTCGACAGGATATTCGGCTGCAGGATACGGGTCAATGCCCATGCCACGCAGCGCCTCAAGGCTCTGACGCCGTCCAAGTTCTTGTTCGTTTAGTTCCATATATCAGATTTCAAAATTTCAAGACCCCCTCTAATCCCCCAAAGGGGGAAGTATGGAAGATTTCTAATTATTGTTAGTCGATTGTAGGGGCGAATAATTATTCGCCCGTTGCTCGTTGGCGTAATTGCCTAATTATCAATTATCAATTGTCAATTATCAATTGACAGAATCACTTTTTCTAGTTTTTTGAGCGTATCTTCGAGCGAGAGGTAACTTTCGCCGCCAGCTGCGTTCATGTGTCCGCCGCCGTTGAAATGCTCTTGCGCAATGGTGTTCACGGGGACATTGCCTTGCGAACGGAACGAGAGTTTCACTTTTTTTTCCTCTTTTCTGACAAAAATAGAGCGTGTGATGCCCGCAATCGAAAGTGGAATGTTCACAAATCCTTCGGTGTCGCCCACTTTGTGGTTGAATTGCTGTAACTCGCTCTGTGTCAGGCTGATAACTGCTGTGTGTTGTTCGGGATAAATCTTCATTTTGTTCAGCAGGCAGTAGCCCATCATGCGCATGCGGCTCTCGCTGTAGTTGTTGTTCACTCGGCGATAGATCTCGTCTTTGTCGATGCCCAGTGCCAGCAGTTCCGAAATGATGATGTAGATGTCGGGATCCTGCGAGGCGTACGAGAAATTGCCCGTGTCGGTCATCATGCCTACATAGATGCATTCGGCGCATGCTTTCGTCATTTTGTCGTGCCAGCCCATTTGCGCTATCAGGCTGTAGACCAGCATGCACGCCGACGAGGCATCGGGGTACGAGATGGTTACTGTGGCAAATTCTTCTGGTCCAATGTGATGGTCGATGAGCAGCGTTTTGGCTTTTGTTTGGTCGAGAAATGGTCGCACGCCATTGATGCGTTTGCGCGAGTTGAAGTCGATGCAGATGACCAAATCGGCTTCGTCAAAAGCGGTTTTGACGGCTTTTGAGTCGGCTTCGTGTATCAGGATTTTGTCAGAATCGGGCATCCAGTTGAACGAATCGGGGAAGTAGTTGGGCAGCACCATTTTGGTCTCTTTGCCCAGTGCGCGCAGCAAGTGGTGCATGCCAAGAATGGAACCAACGGCGTCGCCATCGGGCGAGATGTGGCTCACCAGCGTGATGCGTTGTGCCTCTTCAATAAGTGCTTTGGCTTGTTCAACTAATTCGTCGGAGATAATTTTTATCATTTTGATGATAGTTTAACCTGCAAAGATACAATTTTTCTGCCATATCTGCAAATTGGCTCGTTTATCGCGCAAAAAAACGGCTTTCAAAGGGTGTTTTGAGAGCCGTTGAAATTTGCAGATGCCAAAGTCTTTATTCTTTGATCTTTACTCTTTACTCCTGAATAAACGCCTTCCCAAGGTAGAATTTGATGCCGACGCAGAGGCTTGGCGCGAAGTCGGTTTGCCAATCGGCACGCACCAGCGGGTAGCGATATTCCAACTGAATGCGCATTGGCACGTCTTTCACAGCCGACAACTCAAAACCAACGCCAGCCATTATTCCAGCGTAAAAATCGGTAGAGCGCGTGTATTCAAAATCTTTCTTGAAATAGGGACCAAGTCCCGTCACATCGATGTTGGCAGCCACATATGGCACAAACGCAAACAGCCGTCCGACGGGCAGGTAGACCGCGACCGATGGCTTGTAGGCCACGCTGGTGCGATAGGGTAGCACGCACATTTCTGCATCGATGAGCGACAGGCCAACCAACCCCACGCGAAAATCGAGCAGCGACGCCTCTACCTGATGACGATTGTTCATGCAGTCGTACGAGTAGCCTGCTGCGACAAACGACAGATGATATCGTCCTGAATGATCGTAGAAACGCTGCGGCCAACGTTTTGTGGCGTATTTTCCAGAATTTGAAGTTGAAGCCGAATTTTCTGCCGAAGAGCTATATGATGATGAGTGCGTAACGGTGGTGGTGGCGGTGGAATAACTCGAATTTGTTGCAAATTTTTCGCCCGAAAAATCCATCACGCAATTGTATCCATATCGAGTGTGCGGTCTGATGGCAACGCCTACAGAATTGAATTCGCGGTTCAAAATGTTTTCACGATGCCCAAGCGAAGGAACATCTTCATCAATCAGAAGTTGAAGTACAATGCCTATTGCCGAATTTTTCCCATAAGAGCAATTTTCTCCACTGACATATCTACTTGTACAGCGATCCATTCGAGTGTAAAATGATGTTCCATCGCTACTATCGTGACCTGTGCGCCCAGTTTGTCCCATGTCGTTGGCGTGAGATTCAGCCAATGAAAAACAGCATTTGTTTGGCGCGAGCATCGAGAAATTTTTAATCGATGGCAACGTGCTGTAGAGCGAAGAAACATAGTAGTTCGAAGGATCGTTGGCTCTATTTTGCGGCAAAAAAGTGTTTGCAAAAAGTGCGCCATCGAGCCGCACAAGATTGGTCAGAAAAATTACATCTTTCTCTTCTTCAGTCAGATAATTGGCATTTTGGGCAGTGTTGGCTTTGGCAATCTGTTGCGCCGACCAACCCAGAGCGGCGGCTTCGTCAGTTGCTGTCCCAGCCCATAGCGGCTGAATTGTGGCGAAAATCAGCAAAAGAGTGGGAAAAATGCGCAAAAAATCGGTTTTTATCATTGCTGAAAAATCAAATTTCAATCTTTTCGAAGGTGTCAACCAGTTGGTCAAAGGTCTTGACTGTCGATTTTTGGCGAATTTCGTTCAGTTGGTTGGTCACGGCTTCGTCGTAGGTTTCGCACGGCACAGCGCGAATCACGCCAAGCGCCACGGGCATTTCGGGACCGCGCATCATCGCCAATTTCTGATGAATGGTGCTATCTTGCGTGGTGGCATCGTGCACCAAAATATCTTTTTCGGTGATGCCATTTTCGCCAATGGTAACCACTTTCAGGTCGAAACCGTCGAGAACTAAGCCTTTGTCGCGATTTTTGCCGAAAATCATCGGTTTGCCGTGTTCCAAGACGATGGTGCGGTCGGCACGATCCTCTTTCGAGGCAATCCAGCTGTGCGCACCGTTGTTGAAAATGACGCAGTTCACCAAACATTCTACCACTGAAGTGCCGTGATGTCGTGCCGCAGCCACAAATGCCCGCCGCGAAGTTTCGAGATCGACATCGAGCGTGCGAGCGAAGAATGTGCCGCCTGCGCCAAACAGCAGTTCGGCAGGCTCGAACGGACGTTCAACCGTGCCAAAAGGCGACGATTTGCTCACAAAACCTTTGGGCGAGGTGGGCGAGTACTGACCTTTTGTCAGTCCATAAATGCGGTTGTTGAACAGCACTACATTGATGTCGACATTGCGGCGCACGCTGTGAATGAAGTGGTTGCCGCCAATTGCGAGACAGTCGCCGTCGCCCGTCATCTGCCAAACCGAAAGGGCAGGGTTCGCCACTTTCACGCCAGTAGCCACTGCCGCTCCGCGTCCGTGAATGGTGTGAAAACCGTAGGCACTCAGGTAGTAAGGCATGCGCGACGAACAGCCAATGCCCGAAATCACTGCCATCTGATGCGGTGGAATGCCAATCTCGGCCATGGCTTTTTGCAACGAATTGATGATGGCGTGGTCGCCGCAACCTGGGCACCAACGCACATATTGATCGCTTTTATAATCTTGTGGAGTCATAATTAAATTTCAAATTTCAAATTGCAGATTGGGCGAGGTCATCGTCATAGTCAAAAGTCATTGTCTATTGCTGTTGACGAAGTCAACTATCTCGTTCACTTGGAACGGCTGACCTTCTATTTTGTTCAGTTTGACGATGTTTAGTCCATCAATTTTCGAGCGCAGATAGGCAGCAAAATGGCCGCTGTTCAGTTCGCAAACGACAATTTTTTTGTAGCGATGCAGCACCTCAGCGGTGTTCTTTGGTAGAGGATTGATGTAGTTGAAATGTGCCAATGCTGTGCGTAATCCCTTGGCGTTCAGTTCGTTAGCGGCGCAAAGCAGATGCCCGTGCGTGCTTCCCCAACCAACCAAAAGTGTGTCAGCATCCACATCGCCTTCGACCTTGAGCAGCGGCAGCGTGTCGGCAATCTTTTCGATTTTTGCTGCGCGCGTGGCCACCATTTTACCATGATTTTTGCTATCGGTCGATATGTTGGAGCGGTCGTAGTCTTTTTCCAATCCGCCATTGCGATGTTCAAATCCTTCCATGCCGGGGAATGCCCAGTAGCGCACGTCGGTTTGCGTATCGCGCGTGGTGGCACGGAAGTTTTCGCGCTGCGCCTCGGTGGCAATGTGTGGGTGAATCTCAGGCAAATCGGCAAGCTTAGGCAGTCGCCACAGTGCTGAGCCGTTGCCAATGTAGGCGTCGGACAGCAAAATGACTGGCGTCATGTGTTCCAACGCAATTTTCGCAGCCATAAAGGCATAGTGAAATGCGTCGTCGGAACTGCTGGCGGCAATCACGCACACGGGACTTTCGCCATTTCGTCCGTAGAGTGCCTGCAGCAGGTCGGTCTGCTCGGTTTTAGTGGGCAAGCCAGTCGATGGCCCGCCGCGCTGAACATCAATCACCACCACGGGCAACTCGCTCATCACGCCAAGTCCGATGGCTTCCGATTTCAGCGCAAGTCCAGGACCTGAAGTGCTTGTAACTGCCAAATCGCCAGCGAAAGCCGCTCCTAGAGCCGTGCAGATGCCCGAAATCTCGTCTTCGCACTGAATGGCTTTCACGCCCATGTCCTTGCGAGCGGCCAATTCGTGCAGAATGTCGGTGGCGGGCGTTATGGGGTAACTTCCAAGGAAAAGTTCGCGCCCAGAGCGTTGTGCCGCGGCTATCAGACCGAGCGCAGTGGCTTTGTTTCCGCTGATGATGGTGTAAGTGCCGTGCGGCAGTTGGTCCGATTTGCCGATGGTGAAAGTGGATATATTAAGGTGTAGATTATGCCCGTAGTTGAAACCGTCGGTAACGGCTTTGATGTTGGCGCGCAGCAGATCAGGCTTTTTCGCAAATTTCTTTTCGAGGAAATGGACGGCTTGTTCTAGCGGACGATTGAAAAGCCAGCAGATGAGGCCGAGCGCAAACATGTTTTTACAGCGCAGCACCGATTTGTTGTCCATGCCGAACTCTTTCAGACTTTCGCGCGTGAGTTGTTCGAGCGCCACAGGCACCAGTTGAACCGATTCCGACAACTTCAGTTCGGTGAAAGGATTGTCGGTGGCGAAGCCTGCCTTCTCCAAATCTTTTGCGGTGAAGGCGTCGGTGTCGAACAGCAGCACGCCGAGTGGTTTTAGCACACGAGCGTTCACTTTCAGCGCAGCTGGATTCATCGCCACAAGCACATCGGCTTGGTCGCCTGGCGTATGCACGCCTGTGCCAACATGCACCTGAAAACCCGAAACGCCGCCCACAGTGCCTTGCGGAGCGCGAATTTCGGCAGGATAGTCGGGAAAAGTCGCAATCTCGTTGCCAAGAATGGCCGAAAGATTTGAGAAAAGCGTTCCCGTAAGTTGCATTCCGTCGCCCGAATCGCCACAAAAGCGAATAACGACATCATTCAATGCAGTGTTCATTATTTAGTTTATGAGTTGATAAGTTTATAAGTTGATAAGTTTAACGCATGAGTCAGAGTTTGTGAGGTAAAAATCTATTTTTCATTTGAAAATTTGAAAATTTGAAGATTTGAAGATTGGGGCGGTGAGCCTGTCGAATTGCTGCTGAATCTTAATTAAGTAATTGAAAATTAGATAATTGGATAATTGATTTCACTCCTCATTCCTAATTTTCTATCAGTTTTTTGTAGCGAATTCGTTTGGGTTCTTCGTTGCCGAGGCGCATGCGTTTGTTCTCTTCGTATTCGCTGTACGAGCCTTCGAAAAAGAAGACTTGCGAATCGCCTTCGAACGCCAGAATGTGCGTGCAGATGCGGTCGAGAAACCAGCGGTCGTGGCTGATTACTACTGCGCAACCCGCGAAATTGTTCAGACCTTCTTCCAGCGCACGCAGCGTGTTCACATCGATGTCGTTCGTAGGCTCGTCGAGCAGCAGCACATTGGCTTCCGATTTCAGCGTCAGAGCCAAATGCAGACGATTGCGCTCTCCGCCCGATAGCACGCCGCAGAGTTTTTCTTGGTCAGCACCTGTGAAGTTGAATCGGCTCAGGTAGGCACGTGCGTTCACATCGCAACCGCCAACGCGTATAAATTCCGTGCCGCCGCTCACCACTTGGTAGATGGTCTTTTCGGGATCGATGGCGGTGTGCATCTGGTCGACATAGCCAATTTTCACCGTCTCGCCAACTTCGAAAGTGCCGCTGTCGGCCTTTTCGTTGCCCATTATCATGCGGAAAAGTGTGGTTTTGCCAGCACCATTTGGTCCGATCACGCCCACAATGCCATTTGGCGGCAATACAAAATTCAGATGCTCGAACAGCAGGCGATCGCCAAAGGCTTTGCTCACATCTACTGCGTTTATCACTTTGTTGCCGAGGCGCGGACCATTCGGAATGAATATTTCCAATTTTTCCTCTCGCTCTTTCTGATCTTCGTTCAGCAGGGCATCGTAGGCATTCAGACGCGCTTTGCCTTTGGCGTGACGAGCCGATGGCGCCATGCGCACCCATTCCAACTCGCGCTCCAACGTTTTGCGGCGCTTGCTGGCTTGCTTCTCTTCTTGCTCCATGCGTTTGGTTTTCTGCTCGAGCCAACCGCTGTAGTTGCCTTTCCACGGAATGCCCTCGCCACGATCGAGTTCGAGAATCCAGCCTGCCACATGATCGAGAAAATAGCGATCGTGCGTGACGCAAATCACCGTGCCTTTGTATTGTTGCAGATGTTGCTCCAGCCAGTCGATGCTCTCGGCGTCGAGGTGGTTGGTTGGCTCGTCGAGCAGCAGCACATCGGGCTCGCGCAGCAGCAATCGGCATAGAGCCACGCGGCGACGTTCGCCTCCCGAAAGGTTGCGCATCACCGCATTTTCGTCGGGACAGCGCAGTGCGTCCATGGCACGCTCCAGTTTTGTGTCGATGTTCCATGCGTCGTGCTGGTCAAGTTTGTCCTGAACCTCGGCTTGGCGCGCCAACAGCTTATCGAAATCGGCATCAGGCTCGGCAAAGGCAGCGTTTATCTCTTCAAACTCGCGAAGCAGCGCCATCACTTCCGAAACGCCTTCTTGCACAACCTCTTTCACGGTTTTGTCTTCGTCGAATTTTGGGTCTTGTTCCAGATAACCCACGCTGTAGCCAGGTGCAAAAAACACCTCGCCCTCGTACGCTTTGTCGATGCCAGCGATAATCTTCATCAATGTCGATTTGCCAGCGCCGTTCAAACCGATGATGCCAATTTTTGCGCCATAAAAGAACGAAAGGTAGATGTTTTTCAGAATTTTTCGTTGTGGTGGAATGGTTTTGCTCACATTCACCATCGAAAAGATTACTTTTTTGTCGTCAGCCATAATTATTCCAAATTTCAGATTTCAGATTGGGGCGGTGAGTGTGTCGAACCGCAGATTTCAAATTGCAAAAGTACGCATTTGGCGCGATAATGGCAAATTTTTAGCAAAAATTGTTTTTCGGCGGAAAATTACTACCTTTGTCGAATTGATTTCCATTGAAAATCGTACCCAAACTATGAAGAAAACGCTACTTTTTTTGTTGCCAATGGCTTTGTTGCTCGCTTCGTGCGAAAAAGAGGAGGATTATTCCATTCCTATCGATGGCGATGGCAATGTCTACAGCACGCTGCAAATCGGTGCCAACACTTGGATGGGGCCGCTCTACACCACATCTTTCAACGACGGTTCGCCCATTGTACACGACCGCACTTGGAGTAATGCTGGCAGCGAGGCGGTCTATTGCTGCTACAACAATAATCCCGATTCCGTCGAGATCTACGGACGACTCTACAATTGGTTCGCGGCCTCGTCGAAAAACATCGCGCCAAAGGGCTGGCATGTCGCCACTGAAGCCGAATGGAGCAGCCTTGTCGAGCAATTCGGCGATGGCGGTTGGGGCGAGGTTGCCATTGCACTGAAAGCCACCAAGCGCTGGGAGTATTTCTCTGACGATGTCTATGCCACCAACGAGAGTGGACTTGGTTTGCTGCCTAGCGGTTGCCGCGAAAATTACCGCGATAGTGTGATGCATGATGCCGAATTTCACGATTTTGGCAAGATGGGCTATTGGTGGACTTCGACGCAAAGCATCATGGGCAATAGCGGCAAAATGATGACGCTTTCGTACCGCAACAACGAACTTTTTGGTCATGATGCCGCTCCCGATTTTGGTGCAGCCATTTTTTGCGTGAAAAACCGATAAAAATTAGGAGTTAGGAGTTAGGAATTAGGAGTGAAGGCGTGGTGATTTTGCAATAAAATGCAGAAATTTGTGTCTATTGCTAGCCTTTAACCTGAAACTTGAAACCTGAAACGCACCAAATTTTCTTCGTTTTTAGATTGCAGATTTGGCGAAAAACCGCCTAAAAACCGTCAATTGCGCGATTGTTTGTAATTTTTTGTCGAAAAATTTGGTGCAATGAAAAAAATACACTACTTTTGCACCGCTTTTCGGGGAAGTGTCTCCGAGGTTGGATTTTGATTTGCTAGCTCAGTTGGTAGAGCATCACACTTTTAATGTGGGGGTCCTGGGTTCGAGCCCCAGGCAGATCACCAAAAAAGGTTTGTCGTGAGACAAGCCTTTTTTGTTTCTTCCTGTAATATGTGCAATTCTGTTACTGCAGCGAAATCTCTTGCAATTCGTGCTGAAAACGCTGCAGCCCGCTCACTATCTTTTCGGTTGTGGCTTTCGATGGACGACTGTTGCCATTCACATAGTGGCTCAACTGTTTGCGATTGATGCCTGTGATGGTTTGCAGTCCTGCAAGGCTCATTTTTTTGCTGAATGCCTGAAGAAAACTCGCTGTGTCGTAGACATAAGCAAATTCTACATCAGGATTTTCGTTGAACATTTCTACCGCTTCGCGATACGATGTCTGCAGGTCGTCTTTGGCTTCTTGAACCGTTTTGCCATAACCCAAAATGCCGTTTTTCAGTGGTGTTTCGTCGCTCACAAAGCAACTGTAACCACCATCGTTTGCCCTTTCGATAATTACTTTCGCTATCATTTTGTTCTCAAAAAAATTAAAGTTTGATGCCCGATTGTTTCAATATCTGCCGCAATGTTCCCGTTGGAATCTCTTTCGATCCGTGTCGCGGAATTGGAAAATTCGATCCTGTTATTGGACTGTGCCACCATTCGTGATTTGTCTTTTCAATTACCAAACGACAACCATTTTCCGTCAGTATTCGTTTCAATTCGTTGGTTTTCATTGCTAGCGGATTATTGTTTCGGTGCGGCAAAGGTAGACAAAAGTCTATTATCTTGCAAATTTTATGGCAAAAATCTGTAGTTAAAAATTGTTAATGTGACAAATCGCGGCGAAAAATCCAATACAAAAAAACTCAAACACCAAACGATGCTTGAGTTTTGCGTTGCCTCACAAGGACTCGAACCCTGACATACAGAACCAGAATCTGCTGTGCTACCATTACACAATGAGGCAGTTCCGAATTGCGCTGCAAAGGTACAACCTTTTTTTTGTCTGAACAAATTTTTCGGACACTTTTTTTTGTAATTTTGCACCAATAAAAAATCGAAGGAAAATGGAGATAAAAATTGGCGATAAAGTGCGCTTTCTGAATAGCGTTGGCGAGGGCGTAGTGGTTGGTTTTCAGGCAAAAGACATTGTGCTGGTGCGCGATAGCGACGATTTCGAAGTGCCAACTCATGTGCGCGATTTGGTGGTGGTTCCTGCCACAAATGACTACAATTTTCCGACCGAAGATGAAAAAACGTCGCCAAAACCGACGCAAGAAAATGCCCTAAAAGAGCCAGAACCTGAGCCAAAAGTGGCAGAATATACCTTCGACGAGAGCGACGAGACGCCCGAAGGCGAACGTTTGAGCCTCTATCTCGCCTTCACGCTCGAAAACCCGCGCGACCCTGAAA
>CAVHRT010000047.1:0-12816 GCA_963638355.1 Flexilinea sp.
GGTGACCAATGTGCAGACTGTCGGCCGTGGGGTCGGTGCCGAGATAGGCAGTTACGCGCTCTTTTGCTAGCAATTCTTCGGTGCCGGGCATCATCTGCGCCAACATACCACGCCATTTCAATTCTTCGATAAAATTCATCGTTACAATGTTTCTTTTTTTACAATGTTCGGTTTGCAAAATTGCGTGCAAAAATACAGTTTTTTTTGCTCATCTGCAAGCCGCCCGCCGCAGCCCTCAGTCGGCAGATTTTGTAATTTCAACAAAAAGGTGTAATTTTGCATTTTTTAGTAGCAATTTCATTGTTGAATAAAGAGCAAGGAGTAAAGAATAAAGACAGGGCACTGCGATTGCAGTTGGCAAGTATAATTTGAAATCTGAAATTTGGAATCTCTTTTATGATTGAAAATCAGAAAAAAACTACCGTCTTCCTGACGGGCGCCACTGGCACCATGGGCTGGGCTGGCTTGCAAGAATTGTTGCGCCACGCCGAGCATTACAATGTGCGCATTTTGGCGCGACCAAGCGAGAAAAATAAGAAAAAATTGGCTCCCATTGCCGACAAAATCGAGGTTGTTTGGGGCGATTTGACAAACTATGCCGATGTGTTGCGCGGCGTTTCGGGCGCCGACATAGTGCTGCATGTGGGTGGCATGGTGTCGCCGCAAGCCGACTACAAACCGCGCGCTACGCGAAAAGTGAACCTCACGGCAGCCGAAAATGTGAAAAATGCCGTGTTGGCTCAAGGCGAAAATCAGCCTAAAGTGGTCTACATTGGTTCGGTGGCGCAAATGGGCGACCGCCGCGAACCGCTGCATTGGGGGCGCGCTGGCGATCCCATCTGTGTGTCGGCCTACGACCACTACGGCATCACTAAAGCTTTGGCAGAGCGCATCATCACCGATTCGGGAATAAAATGCTGGGTGAGCCTGCGCCAATCGGGTATTCTCTATCCCGCTATCTTGAAAAATTATGATCCGATAATGTTCCATGTGCCGATTCGTGGCGTGCTAGAGTGGGCCACGGTTGAGGACAGCGGTCGACTGCTCGAACGCGTTTGTCGCCCCGAGGTGCCTGCCGAATTCTGGAACAATTATTACAATATAGGCTCTGGAAAAGAGTATCGCATAAGCAACTACGAGTTCGAATGTCTGCTGCTCGACGCCATTGGCTGCCCGCGCCCCGAAAAGATTTTCAACGCCAATTGGTTTACCACGCGCAATTTCCATGGCATGTGGTATCTCGATGGCGATAAGCTCGAAAATTTCCTTCATTTCCGTGCAAATGTGCCAGTAAAAGAATATTTTGCGCAGATGGCAAAGTCGGAAAGTCTGCCCAGTGGCATCAAATTCGCGCGCATCACCAAAGTGGCGAAACTTGTGCCGCACATCGTGAAGCTGGCTATGCGCGCCATGGCCAACAAACCCGTTCATGGTACGCAGTGGTGGATTAAAAACGGCGTAGAACAGCGCATTCATGCCTATTATGGTAGTCTTGAAGCCTATCGCGCCATTCCCGATTGGAAACACATGGATTTGAGCCACCCGAGCGAACAGCCCATTGTGCTTGATCATGGCTACGACGAGCAGAAGCCGCACGAACTTTTCACTATCGAAGATATGCAAAAGGCCGCTGCCTATCGTGGCGGAAAATGTCTGTCGACCGAGATGGTGCAGGGCGACTGGGACACGCCTTTGGAGTGGCAATGTGCCGAAGGTCATCGCTTCAAGGCCTCGCCGCGACTCATCTTGCTGGGCGGGCATTGGTGCCCCGAGTGTTTCCCATATCCGTATGCCGACGAACCGAACGCGCGTCCGTGGCAGTGGGACAAAATCGCCAAAGAGAATCCATTCTTTGCGCAAATATGGTCGCCGCTCCACAACGAAAGCGAAAATAATACCTACGGACCAGAGATTTTCGACGGCTGGAACTAATTGAGAAATAAACAATGAATAATGAACAATGAATAATAGGGCGAATAATTGTCAATTATCAATTGTCAATTATCAATTGAAAAAATGAAGCAACTCTATACAACTTTGCTGCTCACTTTGGCGGCGGCATCGACTATGGCACAGGAACGCATTGTGCCGATAAAATTTGGCGACATGGAGCATTGGACCGTGCGCTACATCAAGGAATCGCGCTTGCTGGGCGGCAACACAAAAAAACTGTATGTGCTGGCTCCAACCGACACCATTCGCAAAAATGCGGCGTACGATTTCAGCAAAACCATTTGGGGTATTTCGAATGCGTATGCTAGTCCTGCGGGAATAGACAAAGGCGCCAATGCCGCTCAGCCCGAAAAGCGTGGCAAAGGACATTGCGCTCGCCTCGACACGCGTATCGAAGAGGTGAAAGTGCTGGGTTTTATCGACCTTGAAGTGTGCATCGCGGGAACGCTCTTTTTGGGCAGCAACATCGAGCCTGTAACCAGCACCAGCGATCCTTACGCCGCAATCAACATGGGCATTCCGTTCACGCAAAAGCCCAAGGCGGTGATGCTCGACTTGAAAACGCGCGTCAGTCCTGAACAAAAAGTGCTGAAAGCCACGGGACTATCGAAAAAGAAATGGATTGAGGGACACGATGAACCGGAAGTTTATGTTTTTCTTCAGAAGCGATGGGAGGATGCCGATGGACAAATTCACGCTCTTCGCATTGGCACGGCGCGTGAACGATTCAGCAAGACCATTCCCGAGTGGAAAAACAACTACCGCATCGATATTCACTATGGTGACATTACGGGCGAGGCGTTTTTTAAGGATTACATGGGACTTTTCCCCGCGGCTGGACAGTTCAAAGCTCGCAACTCGAAAGGCAAGATGGTGCGCATTCAGGAAGATGGCTGGGGCAGTGCCGACGACACACCAACGCACGTCATTCTGATGATCACCGCTGGCTGCTATCCTGCATTCTACGGCTACCCCGGCAACGCGCTCTGGGTCGATAATGTGAAGTGGGTTTTTGGTAGTGAGAAGTGAGTAGTGAGAAGTGAGCAGTGAAACCAATTAAGAATTTTGAATTTAGAATTAAGAATCGCCAACTGCAAAAAATGTAGATTCCGCGGTTCGACAGGCTCACCGCCCAACCTGAAATTTGAAACTTGAAATTTTTCGAGATGAATCGTAGCGACATAGAAATAATGGCTCCTGTGGGGTCGTTCGAGAGTCTGGCGGCTGCCATCGATGCTGGGGCTGATTCGGTCTATTTTGGCATCGAAAAGTTGAATATGCGCAGTCGCTCTGCCGCCAATTTCACTACCGACGACCTGCGTAAAATCGTTGCCATCTGCAACGAACATGGTGTAAAATCGTACCTCACGGTCAACACGGTGATCTACAACGACGATCTGTCGCTGATGCGTGAAATTGTCGATACCGCCAAAGAGGTGGGCGTCTCGGCCATCATTGCGTGCGATGTGGCGGTGATGACTTATGCCAACCAAGTGGGCGTGGAGGTGCATCTGTCGACGCAGTTGAACATTGCCAATGCCGAGGCACTGCGGTTCTACGCGCAATTTGCCGATGTGGCGGTGTTGGCGCGCGAACTCAACCTCGATCAGGTGGCGGATATCTACAAAAAAATCTGCGAAGAACCCATCTTGGGTAAATCTGGAAAGCCTATTCGCATTGAAATGTTTTGTCACGGTGCGCTCTGCATGGCAGTTTCGGGGAAATGCTATCTGAGTCTGCACGAACACAATGCTTCGGCCAATCGCGGAGCGTGCATGCAGGTCTGCCGACGCGCCTACACGGTGAAAGATCGCGAAAGCGACATCGAACTCGACATCGAAAATCAGTACATCATGTCGCCAAAGGACCTGAAAACCATACACTTTCTGAATAAAATGCTCGATTCGGGTGTACGCGTTTTCAAGATCGAGGGGCGTGCGCGCGGTCCAGAGTATGTGTCGACCGTGGTGCGCTGCTACAGCGAGGCCATCGACAGTTATCTGGAAGGCACTTTCACCGACGAGAAGATTGCAGCGTGGAACGAACGCCTTGCGCGCGTGTTCAACCGTGGCTTCTGGAACGGCTATTATCTCGGTCAGCGACTTGGCGAATGGAGCAGCCATTATGGTTCGCAGGCCACTCTTCGCAAGGTGTATGTGGGCAAATGCACCAATTATTTCGCAAAGCTTGGCGTGGCGGAATTTTTGGTCGAGGCGCAACCCATTTCCGTAGGCGATGAATATCTCGTAACTGGCACAACCACAGGCGCTTACGAAGATATTGTGAAAGAAATTCGTGTCGATTTGCAATCAGCCCAAACCGCTGAAAAAGGCGTCTATTTCTCCATCAAAACCGAGAAAACTGTTCGCCGCAACGACAAAATTTACAAGTTAGTAGTGAGCAGTGAGAAGTGAGCAGTGTAGTTTGCACAGCAATAATTCTTAATTCTAAATTCATAAGGAAATGTTGGTCAAGACTTTCGCAGCAGCCGTTCAGGGCATCAACGCCATACTGGTCACCATCGAGGTGAACATTTCGCAGGGCATTCGCTTTTTCTTGGTCGGACTGCCCGACAACGCCGTGAAAGAGAGCCACGAGCGCATTCTGTCGGCGTTGCAGTACAACAAAATCCCCGTGCCGCGTCGTCAGGTGGTCATCAATATGGCACCGGCCGACATTCGCAAAGAGGGCTCGGCCTACGATCTGCCACTGGCCATCGGCATGTTGGCCGCCAACGAAACGCTCGATGCTAGCGAACTCGAACAATATGTGCTGATGGGCGAACTGTCGCTCGACGGCACGCTGAAACCTGTGAAAGGCGTGCTGCCGATTGCCATTTTGGCGCGCGAAAAGGGTTTCAAAGGCTTCATCTTGCCAAAAGAAAATGCTCGCGAAGCCGCTGTGGTAAACGATCTGGAGATTTATGGTGTGTCGAGCATAACCGAAGTGGTGGAGTTTTTCAATCATAAACGCACGCTGGAGCCGACCATTGTGAACACGCGCGAGGAGTTCTACGCTCATGCCAACGCGTTCGACATCGATTTTGCTGATGTAAAAGGTCAGGAGAATGTGAAGCGTGCGCTCGAAATTGCCGCTGCGGGCGGACACAACATCATCATGGTTGGTCCTCCGGGCGCAGGCAAATCGATGATGGCAAAGCGCATTCCAACCATTCTGCCGCCGCTCACGCTCTACGAGGCGCTCGAGACTACAAAAATTCACTCTGTGGCAGGAAAAATCGATAGCAATACTTCGCTCATGGCGCAGCGTCCGTTCCGCAATCCGCACCACACTATTTCCGATGTGGCATTGGTTGGTGGCGGCACTTTTCCGCAGCCAGGCGAGATTTCGTTGGCGCACAATGGCGTTCTTTTCCTCGACGAACTGCCCGAGTTCAAGCGCCAAGTGCTAGAGGTGATGCGCCAGCCGTTGGAAGATAGAAAAATCTGCATTTCGCGTGCTAAATTTGCCGTGGAATATCCTGCTAGTTTCATGCTGGTGGCGGCCATGAATCCTTGTCCGTGCGGCTACTACAACCACCCAATGCGCGAATGCGTCTGCTCGCCGGGCATGATTCAGAAATACTTGAGTCGTATCAGTGGACCGCTGCTCGATCGTATCGATATGCACATCGAGATTGTGCCAGTGCCGTTCGATAAACTCTCCGAAGCCGCTCCAGCTGAGCCAAGTGCTGTGATCCGCGAACGCGTGATAAAAGCGCGTCAGGTGCAGGAGGCGCGGTTCAAAGATGTGCAGGGCGTCTATTGCAACGCGCAGATGTCGTCGAAAATGCTGCGCCGCTACTGCGAAGTGAATGCCGAAGGACAGCAACTTTTGAAAGCCGCTATGCTGCGAATGAACCTTTCGGCGCGCGCCTACGACCGTATTCTCAAGGTGGCTCGCACCATTGCCGATATGGCTGGAAGCGAAAATATCGAGACTGAACATCTTGCCGAAGCCATCAACTACCGCAATCTCGACAAAGAGGGTTGGGCAGGGTAGACCTTCTGATAGGTGAGAGTTGAGAGTTTATAGGTGATAGTTGAGAGGATAACTTTGTGAAAAAACGTAGGGACGTAGCGTGCCGCGTCCCTACAAACCCAGAAACAGAAATTGCGCTGACAATTTCGAGAAACCTAGAAACTTTCTAACCAGAAATCTAGAAATTAGAAATCAGAAACTTCCCTTTCTTCTTGGGGGATAAGAAGGGGTCTGTCTATTCAAGGAATTCCATTATCTGTTTTATGAGGACGTGGCGTTGGGCTTCGCTGGTGATGGCTTCGATTGGAAAACCGCAGATGAAGGTGCGGTAGAGACCTTTGTATGCCACGGCTGCCGACACGCCATTTTGTGTGTAGCGCATGGCGGTGCAGGCTTTCGGGTCGGCTGGCTCGATGCCATCGGGCGACTCCACGCAGTAGAGCGAGTCATTCAGTTGCGCGCTGAAACTGAAATCACCGCGAATGCCGCCGCGCGACACTACGCCACGCACTTTGCCGTCCTGCGTGGCGCGACCAGTTCGCCAAGTGAATTTGAGCACAGTGCGCGAAAAATATCGATCGGCCTCGCTGGCACTGCCTGTCCATAAATCGGTGCCGACATACGCGCCGCTGGTTAGAAATGCGCCGCCTTGCAGGCAATAGTCGGTTATTTTACGCTGATTTTCAGGCGAAAATGTGGCGAATTGCCATTGTGTGGAGTCGCTGCCAAGGTGGCAACGGCGCTGTTCGCCCAGAATCCAATCCACAGCGCGATAATCCGACATAAGCACGCTACCATGCGCCACGGCTGCCGCGCTGCACGACACAAACGAATAGCCTGCCGCTCGCAGCGCGCGCCCGTGAACTATCGGATAGTCGAAAGTGTTGCCAGCCACTGTGTGCGTGTCGAAATTGCAGTTGCTCGCGCCCCAGCCCGGTGCGTCGTCGTCGGACCATGGCTCGCTGCGTCGGAACTCGTTTTGTGCGCCCACATACGACAGGTCGCTGATGTAAGGCACGGCATCGTCGAGCCAATCGGGGAAGCCTGCAAAATCGCCCGAAGCAAATCCTTCAGGACCAGAAATGCGATCGAACCCATTGACTATCAGTACAGTATGTTTGGCTTGCGAATTGCGGCAAACCGACAAAATCTCCGAAGGAAAACTTGCGCCGCCATCATTCACCGCTACAATTTTGAAACTGTAGATCTTATCAGGTTCGATGGCAAAACGCGTTACGCTATCGGTTAGCAGCGTGCCATTATCGAACCCGCCATCGTCGATGCGCGTGTAAAGCACGAAGGCCGTTGGCGTGGCAGTTGGTTCGAGCGAATCCTGCACGGCGCGCCACGAGAGTTGCACCGTGTCGCCAAAAAGTTGCGCTGCAAAATCGCTCACAGGCAGCGGCTGAACTATGTACGGCTGTCCGTTTTGTTCTGCAATAAATCGTAGAATGCCTTTGTAGATGGCGCGGCAGGCGGTGAATTTGAACCTCGGATCGAGGCCGAGGCGCATATCTTCGAAATTTTGATGCGAAAACATCTCGAGCAGCATGGCTGGTACTTCGGGGCGGCGCGATTCGCTGTAACTCTTGTCCCACATGCCGCGGCAAGTCCATTCGGGGCAGCAGGTGTGGCGAATGTCGTCGATAAATTGCGTGGTAACATAGTCGGCCAAGTCGCGAGCCACTGCGCGCGATTGTCCGTTGGGATAGCGCAGCACATGATCGTTGTTGGTGGTGTAGATGCCTAGCGTGCCGACCACGCTATCGTGTTTGCAGCCTGCGTCGGTGTGAATGCCGATGGAGAGGTCGATTGGGATTTTCAAACCTTCGGCTGATGGATCGTTTTCGCTGCCACCATTGAGCCAATTCACCCACAGGCCTCGCGACGAGATGTCATCAACGTAGTCGTTTTTGCCTTCGGAATAGAGATAAACCTCCTGCGGCGCGCCTGCCCATTGTAGCCAATAGGTGGCGGCTTCGAGATGTCGCGCGCGACCGCTCACTACTGCGCTATCGTCTTCGATGGAACGCGCTACACAGCCCATACCACCGCCAAAACGCACGGCATCGGCCACTGCCACGCCGCCCGCATGACTTTGGTTCGAAAGCACAACCTTTCCAAAATCGGCATCGAGTCCGCGACGAAAACGGAATTTCCCGAGATAGATCCAAGTGCCAGCGCCCATGGTTTGATTGACCACTATTTCGGTCGCGCCGCCAGCATGATAGACCGTGTAGTGTGCCGCTGTAGTGTTGTTGCTGGTGTGGGGATACGCCACCGAAACCCAATATTCTCCATCTTCGGGAATGTCGGGAATCCACTCCACAAAAGCCTCTTCCGAGTTGCTTGTGGTGCGCATCAGGCGGCAAGTGCCAGCACCAAATGGACTCTCGCCTCGTTCGTAAGTCGATTTTTTCTGCCAAAATCCGCCCTGTGCTGTGCTGAAATAGCTGCTTGTGCCCGTTTCGCAATAGAGCGCGTCGTGGCTGATGTTGTCGTTATCGTTGTCGACAATCACTTCGTGCGTCTGCACATCGCGTTCGCGCGGCAGCAACACATTTGCGCCAGCATTTTCGAGCATCGGCAGCAGATAGGTCAGTACATACGACTCCGAGAGCTTGTCCTCCACCGTCTCGAAATAGCGCGCACGCTGCCACCGCCAACGATTGCTTTTTTGGTCGAAATACCAGCCGTGACTGTGCCACAAGGCGATGTTGCGATTTTGCAAACCTTGGCTGATAGTGTAGGGCTGAGAGGCGTGCGTGATGAAACTTTTCGGATTGCGATTGGTGGGCGAGAGTTTGTTTTTCTCCGAATCGGGACGAAAACGACTCGGCACGAGCGACTCAATTTTTTTGCCATTGGCATAGACCTCCACCTTGAAATTTGGGTAATCGTCGGCGGCTAGTGCGGTCAGTCCCGCCGTGAGTGAGTCGACTGTGGCGGGGCGAAAGGGCATGGCGCTGAAGGCAAAATTGGCGTGGACGGCGAGCGTTTTGGCTTTGTTGTTCACCAAAATTTTTTTGACGCGTGCATCGCTCACGGTCATGTATTGGTCGCTGAACGTGCGCAGATAGTCGGTCATGGCTTGCCGCAGTGCGTCCTGCTGCGCCAGCATAGGCAGTGCAACTAGCAAAAATAGTACGATTATCAGCGATTTTCCTCTCATTATCAGCGATTTCGTCATTTGCGATGACAAAATGCAAAGTTACGAAAAAAGTGCGAAAGTAGGTTGCGGAATTTTGACGCGATGCTTGAAATAGTTAGGAATTAGGAGTGAGGAGTTAGGAGTGAGCGCATGACAGATGGACAATGCGGCTTCATTTTATCATTCGATGATTGTTATGTAGGGGTGAATGATTATTCGCCCGTGAAACATAAGGACACATCGAAGTACGTTTTTTTACTTTTGATAAAAAATCCATTATTTCATCGCTCTTTTGAATTATTTTTGTACCTTTGCACTGCAAAAACAGTCGAATATTCGACTATTTTTGCAGTAGAGATTTGTGAAAATCTTTCTAAACTGCGATGTAGAGCGGATTCTGGAGAGTTTGAGAACTTTTAAAAATCTAGGGAATGACCGTTAAATGCTAAAAATTGCGAGAATCAAATTTGTACTAAAAAAATAAGGCACTATGATTATTCAGAGAAATGCTTATGTTGAACGCTTATTGAGCAAGCGTTGGAATGGACGAGTGAAAATAATCACTGGGATTCGCCGTTGCGGCAAGTCATTCCTTTTGTTTTCGCTCTACAAAAACCGCCTTTTGTCTGACGGAGTTACGGAAGATTGTTTTGTTGAGATAGCGCTAGATCGTAAAGAGCACTTAAAATATCGAAATCCGAATGCGCTATATGATTGTATCGTGTCACTTACGCGCGACGCGTCGAAACGTTTTTATGTCTTTATCGACGAAATTCAGCTCTCGTTGCGCATAAAACGTGATGATGTCGATGAAAAGTTAGTTGCAGATGACGACAGAGATATGCTCTATACCACATTTTACGACGTGTTGAACGATCTTATGTCGCGCGACAATCTTGATATTTATGTTACGGGCAGCAACTCCAAAATGCTATCGACCGATATTGTTACCAATTTCCGAGATCGCGGCAGTGAAATAAAAGTCTATCCGCTTTCGTTTAGCGAATATTACCCAATTTCGTCAATGGAAAAGGGAGATGCTTTCGAGCAATATCTTACCTATGGCGGAATGCCATCGGTGATACTTGAAAATGATGAGAAAGAGAAGCAAAGGTATCTGTCGGGTATTCACCGAAGAGTGTATATAAAGGACATTGTAGAACGTTATGGCTTGAAAGATGACGAAGTACTTGATGCACTTATCGATTCGCTTTATTCTTCGGTTGGATCGCTAACAAATATGCACAATCTAGCCAATGCAGCGAGCAGTTTAATGCGACGCAATACTTCGGGGCATACCATCAAAAAGTACATCGACTATCTCGAAGATTCCTACTTGTTTGTCGCTGCTAAACGTTACGACATAAAGGGTAAGAGATATTTTGAAAATACTCAAAAATATTATGCCATCGATACGGGTTTGCGTAATGCAAAACTTAAGTTTCGTCAGCAAGAAAAAACGCACTTAATGGAAAATATAATATTCATTGAACTTATTCGACGCGGTTATCAAGTTGATGTTGGCGTGGTTGAAAATACTCGTATAGTAGATGGTAAAAAACAGCAATCGCTATATGAAATTGATTTTATTGTTAATTTAGGTAGTGAAAAGGTTTATATTCAGTCGGCATTGAACATTGATACCGATGAAAAACGTCAGCAGGAGACATTTTCATTGAAAAATTCAGGTGATTTTTTCAAAAAAATCGTTATAGTTGGTGGCAATGCCCAGCCATGGACCGACGAAGATGGCATAGTTTATATGGGCGTTATACCATTTTTGTTAGATGAAAAATTGCTGTAGTAGCGAAAACGATAATAGGGACGCGCCATGGCGCGTCCCGAAAGTTAGGAATTAGGAGTGAGGAGTTAGGAGTGTTCGTATCACAGATGGACAATGCGGCTTCATTCTATCATTCGATGATTGTTATGTAGGGGCGGATGATTATTCGCCCGTGAAACATGGCGCATTATTTCCCGTGTGATATGCCTAATCCAAAAATATGGCAAGAATTTTGGATTATAATCCAAAAAAAATGGTAAGATTTTTGGATTTGGCTTTTTTACGACAAAAATTGACATTCAACTTTTTTTACTACCTTTGCGGTTGGAAAAATGTGATTTTTAACCCATAAATGGGCAGGAAAAATGTGATTTTTCATAGGTAAAACAGTAGGAAAAATGTGATTTCGTATGCTTAAACGCAAGATTGACAGCGTGTTACGCGCGTGGAAGGAAAATCCAGAAAGAAAACCGATGATTGTGAAGGGCGCACGACAAGTGGGCAAGACTGCTTCAATCCGCCAATTTGGCAATGAATGTTATGCCCATGTGGTGGAATTTAATTTTGTGCTTCAGCCAAAATTCTGTGCCATTTTCGATGACGGATTCGAGGTAAATGCCATTTTGAAAAACATTTCGTTGCTCGATCCATCGCTAAAATTTGTGCCGCACAAAACATTGATTTTTTTTGACGAGTTGCAAGCCTGCCCTAGCTGCGCGACTTCGCTTAAAACCTTCAAACAGGACGGCCGATATGACGTGATTTGCTCTGGTTCGCTGATGGGTGTCTACTATCAGCAAATAGAATCGAACAGCGTGGGCTACAAAGAGGATTACGAAATGACCTCGATGGATTTTGAAGAATTTCTGTGGGCAAATGGTTATGGCGAGGAACAAATTGATGATATTTACCAACATTTGACGCAGCTCAAACCATTTTCGGAACTGGAGATGGATGTGCTAATGCGACTTTTTCGTACCTATATGGTGCTTGGCGGTATGCCCGAAGTGGTGCAAAAATATGTCTCACAAAATAATTTTTCTGGCACGCTTGCACTGCAACGGCAGTTACTTTTGGATTACGAAGAGGATATTACAAAATATGCTGCGGGTTTTGACAAAGCCAAAGTGTTGGGCGTTTATCGGCATATCTCTACTTTTTTGGCGCAGGAGAATAAAAAATTTCAGGTTACAAAACTTGCTTCTGGAGCGCGTAACCGCGAATATGTTGGCGCTGTGGAGTGGCTCGGCAATGCTGGAATTGTGAATGTGTGCTATTGCTTGCAATCGCTCGAACTGCCTTTGCGAGGCAATTACAACCCTAAACTGTATAAACTCTATTTTCGCGACACTGGCATGCTCATTGCTTCGCTCGATGAGGAGGCGCAAGAAGACCTGCGAGCCAACAAAAATTTTGGAACATACAAAGGCGCGATCTATGAAAATATAGTTGGTGATATGCTTGTAAAACAGGGTTACGAACTCTATTTCTACAAAAATGAAAAATCAACGCTCGAAATGGATTTTTTTGTGCGCAATGCTAACTCGTTGATCCCCATTGAAGTGAAAGCAAACGATGCCGATACAATATCGCTAAATAAACTCACGTCGGGTAACTACAGCGATATTCGTTTTGGAATAAAATTGTGCAATAAAAATGTTGGTTTCAATGGTCGGTTCTACACAATTCCGTACTTCACTACTTTTCTATTGCGTCGCTTTTTGAACGAAAAATAACTTTTTAGCTAATCTATTCCTTCTGCCCTCTTGTGGGCAGATGCTCTAAAGAAATAGGGACGCGGCACGCCACAGCCCTACAGGCTCTGACCAATTGCAGTTGGCGGTTCTTAATTCTAAATTCATAATTCTTCATTATATTCGAACCCCTCCGCTACGCTCGTCCCCTTGCAAAGGGGACATTTTCGCACGTGTGTTGGTTCATTTGGCTA
>CAVHRT010000048.1:0-12589 GCA_963638355.1 Flexilinea sp.
CGACGAAATCATCGAAAAGACCAAGGCGCAGGTGCTCGACATGCTGAAACAGACCATTCGTCCCGAGTTCCTCAACCGAATTGACGAAACCATCATGTTCACGCCGCTCAGCGAGGACGAAATTCGTCAGGTTGTCAAGCTGCAATTGGCGTCGGTTGGTCGCATGCTCAAGGAGAATGGCATCACGCTCGAAGTCTCGCCCGAGGCAGTTGCGTTTGTGGCTCATGCGGGTTTCGATCCCGAGTTTGGTGCACGTCCAGTGAAACGCGTCATTCAGCGTTACATCCTCAACGAGTTGAGCAAGCAGATAATCGCTGGTAATGTCTCGCACGATCGTCCAATTCGCATCGTTGTGAAAAACGACGCGCTGGCGTTCGAGAATTAAATAATCGAATCATTGAGTCATTGACTCATTGAATGATAGAATGAAAAAAAGAACGGATTTCGTTGAAGTCCGTTCTTGTTTTTTTGTGTGATTGGAATTATAGGGCGAATAATCATTCGCCCGAATTCATTCACTCCTCCACAATTGCGCCGTCGTTGAGTTCGGGGCAGCCTGCGTTGGCGTTGAACCATTCGGGAATTTCGAAGCGCTGCGTGGCGTCGTAGCCTAACGAACTGTCTTTCAGCACTTTGTCCATATACAACGCCCAAATTGGCAGTGCCATGCTTGCACCTTGTCCGTCGGACATGCTTGCAAAATGCACGCCGCGGTCCTCCCAGCCAACCCAAACGCCCGAGACGAGTGTTGGCGTGAAACCAATGAACCAACCATCGGAGTTGTTTTGCGTGGTGCCAGTTTTGCCGCCAGCAGGCGCTTTTACACCATATTTGTAGCGTACACGAACGCCCGTGCCGTGGTCCATCACGCTGGTGAGCATGTCAATCATCTTGTACGAGGTCTCTTCGCTAATCACCTCGATGGTGTTTGGCGTGAAATCGGCTATGATGTTGCCGTTGTTGTCCTCGATGTGGGTTACATACACTGGCGTGATGCGAATGCCGCCATTCGGGAAAGTGGTGTAGGCGTCGACCATTTCGGCCACCGACACTTCGCACGGACCGAGGCAGAGCGAGTAGTCGGGCACAATCTCGCCGCGCAGGCCGAACGAACGCAAAATCTTGGCAAACTGTTGCGGCGTGGTCAGTTGGCTGATGACATACGCGCTAATCCAGTTATTCGATGTGGTTAAACCCCATTTCAGCGTAACTTCCTCGCCAATGTGCGTTTTGCCATCGTTGCGAGGCGTCCATTCGGTGCCGTCGCCTGCTTTGATGGTGATGGCTTGGTTGATGGTTTTGTCGCACGGCCAATAGCCTTCGCTCATGGCTTGCGTGTAGAGGTAAGGTTTGATGGTGGAACCAACTTGGCGTCGACCCGTATTCACCATATCGTACTGAAAATGTGTGAAATCGGGACCGCCCACATATGCCTTTACAAAGCCGTTGGCGGGATCCATCGACATGAATCCGCAGCGCACAAAACTCTTCAGGTAGCGAATGGAGTCGAGTGGCGACATTACCGTGTCGATGGTGCCGTGGTACGAGAAGACGCTCATCTCGACTGGCGTTTCGAATGCTTTTCGAATTTCTTCGTCGCTTGCTTTGGCCTTTTTCATGGCGCGATAGCGGTCGCTTTGGCGCATGGCTTGGTTCATTATGCGGTCAATCTCGTCGTTTGTGAGATTGTTGGCAAATGGCGCTTTTTTGCGATTTTTCTGTTCTTTGAAGAAACGATTTTGCAAATCCTGAATATGCTCGCTCACGGCCTGTTCGGCGTAGGCTTGCATGCGCGAATCGATGGCGGTGTAGATCTTCAAGCCATCGGTGTAGAGGTCGTATTTCGAGCCGTCGGACTTCGGATTTTTCTCGATGAAACCATAGAGCGGATCCTCTTCCCACGCTATCGAATCCATGTAGAATCGGCCGTAGGGAACCAATTGCCACTGCGCATAGTTGGAGCGTTTGGGCTTCTTGGCGGTCATCATCATGCGCAGATATTCGCGGAAATAGGGCGCCGGGCCGAGTTTGTGATCCACTTTGTGATAGTTGAGCGTGAGCGGAATTTGCGTGAGCGAATCGAACTCCGCTTGCGTGATGTAGTCGGCTTTCAGCATCTGACCAAGCACCACATTGCGGCGCTGCTCGGTGCGTTCGGCGCGGCGCACAGGGTTGTAGAGCGATGGATTTTTGCACATGCCAATGAGCATGGCGGCCTCTTCAATCTTCAGATCTTTGGGCAACTTGCCAAAATAGACTTGCGTAGCGGTTTTGATGCCCACGGCGTTGTTCAGAAAATCGAATTTATTGAGGTACATCGTCAGGATTTCCTCTTTGGTGTAGAGCCTTTCCAACTGCACCGAAATGACCCATTCGATGGGCTTTTGCATGGTGCGCTGAAACAGATTTGTGACTGGTGGCGAGTAGAGTTGTTTGGCCAACTGTTGCGTGATGGTGCTGCCGCCGCCCGCATTTTTTTGCATCAAAATGCCGCGCTTCACAAGCACACGCAGCAGCGCGTGTCCGTCGATGCCCGAGTGCTCGTAGAAACGCTCGTCCTCGGTGGCGACGAGTGCCTGCACCAGAAATGGCGACAACTCGTCGTAGTGCGTGGTGATGCGGTTGTCGGTGGCAGTGTAGAATGTGCCGAGCAGCTCCATATCGGCTGAATAGATTTCGGTGGCGTACTTGTTTTTCGGGTTTTGCAGTTCGCGCACGGCGGGCATGTAGCCAATCCAGCCCTTGGCAATTGCCAAAAATAGCAATGCTATCAGCGCCATGCCAGCAGCTATTATCGACCAAAACCAAAGCAAAAATTTCTTTTTCTGCTCGGGTGTTAGATTATCTTTTTTCGCCATAATTGTAGGTTGTTAATTGTCTATTTGTCTATTTGAAAATTTGAAGATTTGAAGATTGTGCGCTGTCTTTCTGTCGTGCGCAATTTGAAATTTGCAATTTGAAATTTTTAGTGCAATATCTTGAAAACCAGCTCTTTCAGCAGTTCGTCGTCGCCAATCGATGAGTTGCCGAAGCCTTTGCAGCGTGCGTCGGTGGTGCGTATGTCGCTGATTATCTGCAGTGTTTTGCTCGAATTGTAGTAGCGCGCAGCCTGCTGATAGTCGCGCACAAAATATGGATTGATTTTCAGCTCGGTTGCCACATTCATCTGACTTTTGTCCTTCAGCGAGTGGTAGAGCAGCAGTTTGCTGAAAAATCCGAACAGCACCATATTTATCATTATGAGCGGATTATTTTTCGTATTTTTGCCAAAATAGTTGGCAATGCGGTTCGATTTCAGAATGTCGTGGTCGCCCAACGCTTTCACTAGTTCGAAGGCGTTATAATCCTTGCTCACGCCAATGTTGCGCTCCACCACATCGGGCGTTATCACATCTTGACCGCTTTTTGCGATGACAATGCGCAGTTTATTCACCTCGCCAATAATGCGCTCGAGGTCGGTTCCGAGAAACTCGGACAGCATGTTGGCGGCTTTCGGCTCAATTTTCAGTTTCTGTTCGCGGCAATAATCTTCAATCCAACTCGCTACTTGGTTGTCGTATATTTTTTTCGAGTCGAAAAGCACGCCTTTCTCGGCAATTTCGGATACATATTTTTTGCGCGCGTCGAGTTTTTCGTATTTGTAGCAGATGACGAGAATGGTGCTTGGTTGCGGCTGCTTCAGGTAGAACGACAACTGGTCGTACTCCTTTTTGTCGATGTTTTGCGCCTCTTTTATTATCAGCACTTGATATTGGGCGGTCATCGGAAAACGCTTGGCAGCAGCGATTATTTCCGCCATTTTCGTATCTTTTTTGGCGTAAACTATCGTCTTGTCGAAAACCTCCTCATCGGGCGTCAGCACATTTTGGTCGATGTAGTCGGCAATCTTGTCGATGTAGTACGGTTCTTCGCCCATCAGCAGATAGATGGGCTTGTACTCTTTGCGCTTGAGCGATGCAATGATTTCGTTGTATGTCGCCTGTTTTTTTGCCATGTCTTGAAAAAATTACCAACGCAAGTGTTTCACGGTGATGCCTTTGTTTTGCAGTGTTTCTAGCGATTTGATGCCGATTTTCAGATGTTCTTCGGTGTATAGGCTCGTCACTTTTTTGTCGCTCTCTTCGGTTTTGATGCCCTCTTCGTGCATGGGCATGTCCGACACCAGCAGCAGCGCGCCCGTTGGAATGGCGTTGAAAAATCCTACGCTGAAGAGCGTCGCAGTTTCCATATCAACCGCAATGGTGCGCATCTGCCGCAGCGATTCTTTGAACTGCTCATCGTGCTCCCACACGCGGCGGTTGGTGGTGTACACGGTGCCAGTCCAATAGTCGTGACCAAAGTCGCGAATGTTCGACGACACAGCGCGCTGCAGGTTGAAAGTGGGCAGGGCAGGCACTTCGGGCGGGAAATAGTCGTTCGATGTACCTTCGCCACGAATGGCTGCAATGGGCAAAATGTAGTCGCCAACGCTGTTTTTGTCCTTCACACCGCCGCATTTTCCCAAGAAAAGCACTGCTTTGGGCTTTATGGCCGACAAAAGGTCCATTATCAGCGCAGCATTCGGACTGCCAATCCCAAAGTTGATGATGGTGATGCCGTTGGCCGAGGCGTTGGGCATGTTGCCTTTGGCGCCGCATACTGGTACATTGAACAGTTCGGCAAACTTTTCGACATAACTGTTGAAATTGCATAGCAAAATATATTCGCCAAACTCGTCGAGCGGACGCTTGGTGTAGCGCACCAGCCAATTTCGTACTATCTCTTCGCGGGTTTTCATATTCAAAAGGTTAGAGGTTATAGTTTATAGTTTAGAGGGGCGAGTGACTTCAAATTTGCAGTGTCCCAACACTTTATAAACTTTAAAACTTTATGAACTTTCAAACTAATTTCTTACCTTTGCGAACCAAAATGGACGCGTTAAATCTGCCATATTATCAGCAAAAAATTCGTTCGACCGACGGCGGTAAGCAGCAAATTTTCGATCGCATTCGCCGCCGCTATGTGGCGCTGACGCCCGAAGAGTGGGTTCGGCAAAACATGGTGGCGCACCTTATCGAGTCGCTTGGCGTGCCGCAAATGCGCATCAGCGTGGAGACGCCCATCACTTTCAATGGTCTTACAAAGCGCTGTGACACAGTGGTTTACGATTCCGTCCTAAAACCTCTGATGTTGGTCGAGTTCAAAGCACCGTCGGTTGAGATTACGCAGCGTGTGTTCGACCAAATGGCGGTGTACAATCTGCAATTGCAAGTGCCTTATTTGCTCGCTAGCAACGGACTTACGCACATTTTTTGTCAAGTCGATTTGCAAAACAAACGTTATCTTTTTGCGCCCGAATTGCCGCACTATTCGTCGTTACTTTGAGCGACGCTGATTGTTTTTCTGATTTTTCTTGTTGTTTTTCTTCTTGCTGTCGACGCTGTTGCCAACGCTGCTTCGCTTGGCTGAATTCAGTGTCATGGCATCGTTTTTTATGTCGATTGCACCGCCCGAAAGTTCGCGCAGATCGTCGAAAATCTTGTTGTCGTCGGCCAATTCTTTATTCCAAGTTACGTAACTCTGTTTCATGTCGTTGGCCACGAGGCGCGTCAGTGCCGCGCGTTTTTCGTCGTCGGGCAACTTGGCAATGGCGGCCACCAAAGTCTCGATCCAGCGCCCATAGTGACGATATTTTATCCTTGTGGCTTGATACGGAATTCGTTCTGGCGCAGGTCTATTTTCGGGCTTCCGCACCTCGAAAGGGTAGTCGATGTCCAGTTTTCCGTCCGACATAATATAAAGGTGATCCCACAGTTTGTGCTTGAAATCGTCGATGTCGCGCAGGTAGGGGAACATGTTGCCCATGATGTCGATGATGGTGCGTGCGCAACGGGTGCGTTCGGCGCGATCGTCGATGCTGCAGGCATATTGCACCATTTTTTGAATGTTGCGCCCATATTCGGGCATTATCAGACGTTCTTTTTTTTGCTGTGCAATGGCTTCCATGAGAAGAGTTCGTAAAGTTTGTAAAGTTATAAAGTTTATAAAGTGGGGCGGGCTGCGTTTTTTGTTTCGGTTGATTAGTCGAGAAAGTTTATCAAGTTCATAAAGTTCATCAAGTTTATAAAGTCGCGTTCCACAACTTTCTGTAGATAGTTTTTGATGCCGTAACCTGAAACTTGAAACTTTTATACTTGCAACTGCTTCGGCTTTGTCGGTTGAAATTCTTTCAGATAGAACGGCACGAAATATGCCACATCTTCCCATTTCTGGTTGTTGAACTGCTTTTCAGCTAAATCGATCATATTTTCGGCCAGCGGTACAATGCCTTCGACGAAATGGGCGTTCGGGTGCGTTATCACCGACTGACATTTCGTCGCACCATTGCCACAAAAATAGATTTCGTGGTCGGCAAGTTGCTCTGCAAAGGCGTTTTCGTCGATTATTTTGGCCTCAGTTTCGCCCGCTTTTGCCAGATTTTGATCGAAAAGTGCGCAATAGACCTCCATTCTTCGTGCGTCTATCATCGGGCAGATGAACGTATTGGAATTGGCGATTTTTTCTCGAGCGGCTTTGGCAAGCAGTTGCAGCGTGTCCACAGCCAGCAGTTTGGCGCCAAGTCCGTAGCAAAGCCCTTTGGCGGTCGATACGCCAATGCGTAAGCCCGTGTACGAGCCAGGACCCGCGCTCACAGCCACTGCATCGGGTGTGCAGCCAGCAGCGCGACTCTCTTGTAGCAATTTTTCGCAAAACACTGGAAGCCGCGTGGCGTGCGACATTCCTTCGGTGCAGACCTCGGTGGCAAGCAGGCGCCCGTCGCGCGACAACGCCGCCGAACAAACCTCGGTCGACGTCTCAATATGCAGAATTGTTGGCATTTCGTTTTTCCTTATTTAACCTGCAAAATTAGTAATTTTCGAAGAATTATCGGAGCGGTGAGCCTGTCGAACCGCAAATTATCAATTATCAATTATCAATTGAAAAACTCCTCACTCCTAACTACTCCTGTCCTCCAAACTCCATCAAATAGGCTTTGATAAAGGCATCGATGTCGCCGTCCATCACGGCATTCACATTCGAGGTTTGGTAGTCGGTGCGGTGGTCTTTCACGCGGCGATCGTCGAACACATACGAGCGAATTTGCGAACCCCATTCAATCTTCTTCTTGCCAGCCTCAATCTTGGCGGTCTCTTGGCGGCGTTTTTCGAGTTCCAACTCGTAGAGTTGCGATTTCAGCAGACGGAGCGCATTCTCTTTGTTCTTCGGTTGGTCGCGGCTCTCGGTGTTTTCGATGACTATCTCGTCTGGCTCGCCCGTGACGGGATTGCGGAAAGTGTAGTGCAAACGCACGCCGCTCTCCACCTTGTTTACATTCTGTCCGCCAGCGCCGCTCGAACGGAAAGTGTCCCACGACAGGTTGGCGGGCGAAATTTCAATCTCGATGGTATCGTCGACCAGCGGCACCACGAACACCGACGAGAACGAGGTCATGCGCTTGCCTTGGGCGTTGTAGGGCGACACGCGCACCAAACGATGCACGCCATTTTCGCTCTTCAGATAGCCATAGGCATAGTCGCCATCGACTTCGAAAGTGATGCTTTTGATGCCCGCTTCGTCGCCATCGATCAGGTGCGAAATGGTTACGCGGTAGCCGTGGCGTTCGCAGTAGCGCATATACATGCGCATGAGCATTTGCGCCCAGTCTTGCGCCTCGGTGCCGCCAGCGCCAGCCACTATCTTCACCACGGCGCCCAGCTTGTCCTCTTCGCGACGCAGCATGTTGCGCATTTCAAGGTCTTCGGTTAGTTGCAACGCGCGGTTGTAGGCGGCGTCCACCTCATCTTCGGTTACGGCCTCTTGGCGGAAAAAGTCGAGCGACACCTCCACCTCGTCGGCAGCGGCGCGCACTTCGTTGTAAGCTGTGATCCAGTATTTCAGACTGCGCACCTTTTTCATTTGCGCCTCGGCGCGTTTCTGGTCTTGCCAAAATTCGGGTGCTTGTGTTTTCAGCTCCTCTTCTTCGAGTTGCATCTGTTTGTTTTCGATGTCGAGATAGCGGCAAAGTGCCTCTACACGCTCGTTGAGCGATTTTTGTTGGTCGGAAGTTATCATGTAGTAAGGTTGATGAGTTGATAGGTTGACGATTTTTGCTTCGCAAGATTTTTGCTACGCTCGGCAAAACAAACGAGTTTGATTTTGCTCTCGCTTATCGCAAAAATTGAAAAGTTTAATGCGTTAGTGAAGGCTTGTACGGTAAAAATTTATTTTTCATTTGAAGATTTGAAAATTTGAAGATTGGGGCGGTGAGCTTGTCGAACCGCAAAATTGTCAATTATCAATTGTCCATTATCAATTATTTCAGAAATCCGTATTCGTAAATTTTTGGTTCTATCTTTTTGGCGAGTGTTTTCAGGTTTTGGCGCAGGGTGGCAATCAGCGCATTGTATTGTTCATCGGTGCTGGTGTGGTTCATCTTGCCTTTGTCGTCGCGACCCTGAAAATAGGCGCGTATGTCGTAGAGCGAGGCGTTGGCATTGTAGTCGCAGGCAGCGCAGGTTTGGTGATAGTAGCGCCACAGCGCACGTCCCGCCTGCAGCACGGCTTGCGCTTGGGGCGAGAACTGCATTGGCGCGGTTGGCACAAGGCTGGTTTGCTCGGTGGTAAAAAGCGTATCTTGCACCGCACTGCTAGCCGCCGCCTTACCCGCCATGAAATCGCTCATGAAATGCGAGGCAAATTTTTCGCGTGCCTCCACCTCCGCCTCGGTGTAGGGTATCCAGTGGTTCACGCCTTGCGTGCTAGTGATGCGATTTTGCCCGTGCAGCAGCGTGAACGCCAAACAATCGGACTGAAATTCGCTGTCGCTCTGCCAACCGTCGTTCGGAAACAAAAACTGGTCGCGGTCGTTCAACCATGTGGCTTCGATACAATGGCGGACGGCGAAATAAATAGCAAATTGCAAGAGGTTATGTTCGGAAATACAAAAACAATATCTTTCTTGTTGCTTAGAAAGAATTGTGAGCTGATTTTGATGTTGAAAATCGGAAGGAGAACTAACCAATAATCCTATTTCTTTTTTTTCTTCATCAAAAGTTTTTACCCACTTATTTAAACTTTGTTGTTTTTCGTCAAATGCGTAGAGATTTTTCTTTCCAAGATATTCGTCGTTGGCATCGTACACATCGGTTTGTGTTTGTGTGAAAGGTTCATTTTGAGCAGTGTTCCAAATCATAAAACCAATGGGAAACGTGCCTTTCACATTGTCGAAGGTTTTGGCAGGAACAACAAACATTTTTTCGAGACGTGCGCAGAATGTGCGTCGGAAATCCGAAAAATTTGCTGCTTGCAGAATTTTCAACTTTGAAAATTCTGCAAGCATACAGCCTGGGATTTCGCTGTAGATGCGTATGAAAAATTGGGCAAAGAGTTCGTTGCTGGCTTTGCCAATTTGGTTTTTGTATTTCAGATAGGTGCGGTTGCCAAGAGCCACGCCTGCTTTGTTTGCGCCAGTGCCAGTAACTGTGGTGGCTGTGGTGGCTTCGGCGTATGGTGGATTTATATAGACGACGAGTTTTTTGCGTCGTTCGGGGTCGGCAATAATCTCTTGCAGTGGTTGTGGCAGTTTTGTGAATTCGTCGTTCAGAAAGTCGAATTGGAACACATGGTTCGGTAGCAGGTTTGCGCCGTTGCGTATGCGTTCGTTCATCACATCTACATCTTGTTGGTCGAGTGTGCTAGCCCAGATGTTGTATTTGTTGGTGAGTCCAGCCAGCAGGTTGCCAGTGCCAGCGCAGCAGTCCCAAATGGTGTATTCGTCCTGCCAATTGTCGCCAAGCACAGCGGCAATGTATTGTTGGCTTTTTTCGACCCAAATTTGCGGCGTGAAAAATGCGCCTTTGCGTTCGCGCACATCTTGTGGCACAAGCAGGTCGAGTCGGCTCACCATTAAATCCCAGCTCTCTTTTTGTGGCGGGCGTTTGTAGCGTTTCCAGAATTCGGCGTAGTGTTCAATGCCGTCTTTTTTGAAACGGAAGGTGTAGGCTATGTCGAGTCCCATGTTGTCCTTTCGTTTCAGTGTGTATTGTGCTGCGCGTGCATCGAATTCGATGTAGAAATTTTGCACCGATGTGCAGTCGTCGTCCACGCAAGTGGTGCCGTTGTCGTCAATGTTTATTTCGGCTAGAAAAAAGTCGCGATCGTAGATGCTGTAGTTTTTTTTCAGCAGTTCCCAGTTGGCGTCGATGTGTGGCATTACCATGCTGCGCCAGCGTTGATAGATAAAGGTGTAGTTGTTTCGGTTTATTTGTGTCGATAGCAGGTTTTCGTTGCCGTCAAGTGTAAAGTTTTGTTTTATGAAGTTGGTGAGTTCGCGTTGGTCGTCGTAGCGAAAGGTGATGAGTTGTGTGCCGTCGATGGTGTGTCGCACGGTTTCGATGCTTTTTTCTGATACCGACGATGGCGTTTGTGTCCAGTCGAAGTCGTTCAGGTTGAACACAGGCAGCACATTGTGGTATTCGATGAAGGCGATTTTCTCGTTGTCGAAGCAGCCCGCGAATTTTGGCGGCGTTTGCAATTCGGCGTCTTGCTTTATGGTTACGAGCAGTTGTGTGAGCATGCGGTAGACATCGGTTGGTGTCTGTTTGGCTTCGGCCCACAGCAGGTATTCATTTCCAAAAAGAGATTTGCCGTTGGTTGGTACTTTCACGGCAAAATCGATGCGCCCGATGATGTCGGTGCAGTCGAACCGCTCGAACCAGTCGGCAGCCACTTTCAGTTTTAGTGCCTCTTCGCGAATGTTTTGGTACATTTTCTAGATTTCAGATTTTTACTTCGTAAGATTTTTGCACCGCTCGGCAAAGCAAACAAGTTTGATTTTGCTCTCACTTATCGCAAAAATTCAGATTTCAGATTGCCGAATCCACAACTTTCTGCAGTTGGTTATGGTTACCGAAAGTCATAGTCTTCGTCAAAAGTCATCGTTTAATTAAGTAATTGGAAATTAGATAATTAGGTAATAAAATCCCTTATCCACTTCTAACTTCTCACTTCTAACTTCTCACTATTTTCCGACCGTTTGTGCCAGAATTATTTCGTATTGTGCTGGATCGAGACCGAGAATTTGCAGCAGTTGGTCGGCTTTGTAGCTGCCGCGCGTAATCGATTTCAAGCCATTGGCGGCGCAGTAGAGGTTCACATTTTCGGCATAACCAGCGGCATCTTGTCCGCACAGAAACCAGCGGTGGTCGGCAGGAATGTCGGCTCCGCGCCCCGTATATTTGGCGTAGTTTGCCACATACACAAGGTTGAGCGGCGCAGCGAAGGCAAAATCCTGCATGGCAGCCAATTGGCGATGGTCGCCTTGTGCCACAAGCGTCAGTTTATGCTCTGCGGAGTTGTAGCGATACACGCCTTCCTCGAAAAACGCATACACATCGATAGGGTAGAGTGCGAGTGCCGATGGCGCGGTCAGTTTGCCGTCGGCGCGATTGGTGCCAGCGGCAGCCCACAGTACTTCCGAAACCTCTTCGAGCGAGAGCTTTTCGGCACTATATTCGCGGCTCGATTGACGCAGCGCAAGGGCTTCGTTCACGCTCAGTCCGCCTTTTTCGCGCGGCGCAACAAGCGCAATTTCATCGGTCATTTTCATCTCGGTTTGGTTTTGAGTTTGATTGTTGCACGCCACCAAAGTAGCAGCAGCGGCAAGGATTAGAATGGAATTTTTCATGAGTTGATGAGTTGATAAGTTGATAAGTTGATGAGTTTAACGCTTTAGTGGTGGTCTGTGAGGTAATTTCCTATTTATCCATTTGAAGATTTGAAAATTAGTGCGGTGAGCCTGTCGAACCGCAAAATTGTCAATTATCAATTGTCAATTATTTTTCTGCGGATACTTGCGAAACCAGCTTCCAATTTTCAGTCGCACTACACCAAACAGCGCTTCGCTGAATATGCCGCCGCTCATTTTCGACGTGCCTTCGACGCGGTTGACGAACACAATCGGCACCTCTTTTATGGTGAAACCGCATTTGGCAGCGGTAAATTTCATCTCAATCTGGAACGCGTAACCTTTGAAACGGATTTTGTCGAACTCGATGGTCTCTAGCACTTTTCGGCGATAGCAGACGAATCCCGCGGTGGTGTCGGCCACCTTCAGACCCGTAACAATGCGCACATATTTCGAGGCGTAGTACGACATCAGCAGCCTGCCCATGGGCCAATTCACAATGTTCACCACATTGCCCACGTAGCGCGAACCGACCACCACATCGGCACCATCGCGAGCGGTTTCGTACATCTCTTGCAATTTGTTCACAGGATGCGAAAAATCGGCATCCATCTCGAAAATGTACTCGTAGTCGTGTTCCAAAACCCACTTGAAACCAGCGATGTAGGCGGTTCCAAGACCGAGTTTGCCCGTGCGCTCGACCAGATGCAAGCGGTCAGGAAATTCGTCGATCAGACCTTTGACAATGGCGCCAGTGCCGTCGGGCGAGCCGTCGTCTATCACAAGAATGTGAAACTCTTTGGGTAGCGCAAACACTGTGCGCACCATTTTTTCGATGTTTTCCCGCTCGTTGTAGGTGGGAATGATGATGATGGAGTCGGAGTT
>CAVHRT010000049.1:0-12170 GCA_963638355.1 Flexilinea sp.
CTCGCCAGTTTTCGATTTCGATTTAGATATTGTTCCAGGCACTGCCAAAAATAATTCGCGCACCTATTCGTACACACTTTCGCCAAACGCATTCGGTTATATGGATGTGGAAGTTTATCAACTGAAAGACACCATAAACAGTTATAACGACGATGCGAAAGCATCGTCAGATCGCAACTTCAAGAGCGAGATGGCGTATAGCAGTTTTATTTACCGCACTATTTCGGGCGCATCGCGCTGTCCGCACGAAGAGGCCGATAGCACCATATTCTATGCGCCAGGCACACCGCTCAACTACGGCACGTTGGCCATCGACAATCCGCGCATCACGGTCAACCGCCGCGAAATAAGCGATGTTCCTGCCGATCAGAAAGCCATCTTCAACATCGCACTGGCCAACGAGCAATCGTCGGATATAGGTTTGGCAGCTGCCGACCTGCCATTCCAGATTTTCGTGCCAGCCGAGACCAATCCAAATGGCCTGAAACTGAGCATCGATGGCATGCCGCTGACGGCTGAACCGCAGACCATTGCGCTGAAGCATGGCGCAACCATCAACAAGATTTTGGAGGTGGAACGCGGTCAAGGCTACGATTTCGAAGATGTGAAGATTCGTCTGCGCTCGTCGTGCGACATCACCGACTACAGCGACGCCACCATCACCGTGCATTTTGTGCCTGCCGCCACGCCGCTCAACCTGAGTGCGCCACACGACAAATGGGTGCTGAATACACAATCGATGAAGGACAGCACAGGCTACTATCTGCCAATCGAAATTGATGGATTCGACATTCATTCCGATGGATTCGACCATATAGAACTGCAATACAAACAGTTGAACCAGTCGGATATTGATTGGGTAAATCTCTGCTCGTTCTACGCCAGCGACAGTCTCTATCAGTTGGCTTCTGGCACCAAAGCCATGATAAACTATGGCAAAATTGACAATGTGCGTTTCTACGGTGACCGCGACCCGATGGAACAAGACTACGACCTACGCGCCGTAAGTTTCGCCCGCTACGGCAATGGTTTTGTAACCAAATCGTCGGAAGTGATGCACGGCACCAAGGACACACGCTGTCCCGAAGTGTTTGGCACACCAACACCCGCTGGCGGTGTGCTTGGCGTGAGCGATGTCATCTCGCTCCGTTTCAGCGAAGCCATTGCAGGCAATTATCTCGACGAAGATGCCAACTTTGAAATTGTTGGCGGCACAAACAACCTCGACATCACGCAATCGACCTCGCTCCACTTCACGGGCAACAATTCGTGCGTGGCCGAGAGCCAAGTGTCGCGCAGCCTGAGCAACCGTCCGTTCACCATCGATGTGATGATAAAACCCGACGAAGCCAACAACCGCACAGACGACATGACCATTTTCGCACTCAAAAATGAGAAACAGCCGCTCATCTTCTCGCTTACGAAAGACAACGAACTGCGTCTGCAAGTCGACACATTCGTAGCCACATCGAAAGTGGCCGAACCAATGCAAGTGCTCACACGCTGCGCAGTATCGCTCGACACCACAGGTGCTGTACGTTTCTATGTTGGCACAGCCGATCTCACCCAAGAGAATCAGCCCAAACTGAGATGCTACACTGGCAAAGGCACAATGCTGGTGGGCAACAAGACCAATGGCGAAGCACCATTCAAAGGCAACATGCTCGAAATGCGCTTGTGGGCAAGTACTCAGACGCAGGACGAATTGGCACTGACGCTAAAAAAACGTCTGACTGGCTACGAGCGCGAGCTGATGGATTACTATCCGCTGAACGATGGCACTGGCACCACTTGTCAAGACCTTGCCAACGGTGCAACACTGATGCTCAACGGCACCTCGTGGACACGCCCCGAAGGCATGTCGTTCAAGTTCGATGGCACGCAGGGCATTCGTCTCGATCAAGACCTATTCTCGCGGTCGTCCATTCAAGACCTCACACTCATGTTCTGGTTCAAGACCGACGAAAACACGCCCGACACAGCGGCACTGTTCACCACTGGCGGCGGCTACGCTAACGAGCCTGATGCCGATGGCAAAGTGTTTATCGGCCTCGACAAAGGCAATGTGATAATGCGCCACCGCGGTCACCTCTACACCGCCACTGGCTCGTATGCCGACAAGGCATGGCACCACTTCACATTTGCCGTAAATCGTGTGAACAATGTGGCATCGATCTACCTCGATGGCAACTTGGTTGGCACCTTCTCGGCCGATTCGGTGCGCGACATCAGTAGCACCAACATGTGGCTCGGCGAATGCCACTGGCGCTTGCCCGATGCAAACGGTCTCTATCACGAGCAACCACACTACACTTTCAGCGGCCACATCGACCAATTGGTGCTCTACGAACAGGCATTGCCCTACAGTTCCATAAAAAACTACAACAACGTGGCACCTTCGGGCAAAGAGATGGGCTTGATAGCCTACCTGCCAATAGGCGTGCGCCAGACAAACGAATCGAACATCTGGGAAACGCGCTATTCGCCTTACAATGGGCGCGTATTCACCGATCAAGATGGCAATGTGGTTGACAAAAAACAGCGTCTTGTCCTCACCGCCGATTCCATTGCCAAAAACATGACCGACAAGTCGGAGACTGCGCCAATGCGTGAATCGCTATCGCGCACCAATTTCAACTTCTCGTGGGCAAACAACGACGACGAACTGCTCATCAACCTGAAGATGCTCGACAAAGAGATAAACAAACAGACCGTGTTCATTACCGTGCGCGACGTGGAAGATCTGCATGGCAACAAGATGCTCAACCCGATCAGCTGGACCGTGTATGTCGATCGCAACCAACTGCGCTGGAGCGAAAGCACCGTGAAACGCACCGTCGACAAGAACAGTTCCGATGTGTTCGAGGTGAACATCACCAACACGGGCGGATCGACGCGCCAATACAGCATTACATCGTTGCCAAGTTGGCTCAGTGCCACGCCTTCGTCGGGTTCGCTAGCCGCACAAGAGACACAGACCATCACCTTCACCATTGCCGAAGGAATGAACATTGGCGACTACACCGAATACGTCTATCTACAAGATGATCAAGATCTGTACGAACGCCTGATTGTAAATCTTTCGGTACAGACTTATTGTCCGTGGGTTGAGAAGACCGACGATCTGCCGCTGTCGATGAATCTGATTGGTCAAGTGCTTATCACCGAAAACGGCACAACCATCTACGACACCGATGAGAACGACATCGTAGCCGCCTTCGTTGACAATCGCTGCGTGGGCAAAGCCAACATCACCTACGACGACAAGCAGACCGTGAACCACGTGTACATGACCATTCATGGCGACGAAAAGATGGACAACGACCATGTGCAGATGCGCTTGTGGCGCGCTTCCACGGGCACCATCTACATTCTGAATCCGTCGACCGAGATCTATTTCGACCACACGCGTTGCTATGGCTGCCTTGGCGACAGTGCCGTGCTGCTCTCGACTTCGGAACGCGAAGTGCAACAACTCACGCTCAACTATGGCTGGAACTGGGTTTCGCTCTACATGCAACCGACCTACGCCAACAACATCAACAAGATGCTGAATGCGCAAAGCGATTGGTCGAGCGGTGACCTCATCAAAAATCCTGACAACCGCGTCTACAGCCAATACTGGAAGCCCGAAGGATTCGAAGGCGCATGGGTTGGCACGCTCAACAAGTTCGACTACCGCAACATCTACATGTTCTACGTACAAACCTACGCTGCTCCTGAGATCGAAGGCGAACTGCTGGCTACAAATGCCGACCGCACCGTGACGCTGAAGAAAGGTTGGAACGATCTGCCCTATTTCCAGACGACCAATCTATCGCTCACCAATGCGCTGGCCGACTATGCCGAAAAAGCCTCGGTTGGCGATATCATCAAGAGCAAAGATAAATTTGCCGTGTTCTCGTCGAACAAAAAATGGGAAGGCAACCTCACCTACATGCAGCCGGGCATGGGCTATATGCTCAACCGCCGCAGCGACGAGGATTGCACACTCACCTACTTCACCTACGACTCGTCGAGCAATTCGCCCGAAAGCGAACAGACACGCGCACTCCGCGCCAGCGACAAACTGCTCTTCGTCAACCGCGCTAGCAGCAACATGTCGGTGATCGCTACTGTGAAACTGCCTGCAAACTTGCAGTCGGCCGACAACCTCACGCTAGCAGCATACGTTGGAGGCGAATTGGCTGGTCGCGTTGCACCTTACGAGACCGATTCCATGCCACTCTACTTCATCACCGTAGGTTCGGAACAGAGTGACGCAGTACGTTTTGCCATCGAACAAGATGGCGAGACCGTGGCATACAGCGCGCCAATGTTCACCTACAAAGCGCATGGCATTGTCGGTTCGCTCGAGTCGCCGCTCGAAATCTCGTTCGACCAAGTGGCATTCGATGCCTATCCATCGCCATTCACCGACCATGTGCAACTGTCGCTCAGCACGCCCGAAAGCGATGGCACAGCCGACATTCGCATATTCGATGTGGCTGGTCGCCTGCTGATGCACACCACTGCACCAGTCGATGGTCACTTGATGATTTACGAATGGAATGCCGCCACAGTACCCGCTGGCGTCTACACTGCCTCGGTGCGCTTTGGCAACGAAAACTACAATGTGAAACTGATAAAACAATAAACCATCATGAAAAATAAAATCGAAAGAATCCTATTCGTCGCCATAGTGGCGACGCTGGCTATTGGCTGTTTTTCGTGCAAGAAAAAGAAAGCGAGCGAGCCTGTGATAACCTATCCACAGCACGACCGCCCCACGTGGGTTGTGGAGGACACCACCAACCTTGAGTACTCCATGACCATCACCGGAACACTCAACGACTCGCTCGTGAGCGAAGCCGACACCACCGACCTTGTGGCAGCCTTTTGGGAAGATCAATGCTGCGGCGTGGCATCGATTCAGAAGTTCAACAATGTGCCGCTGTTCTTCCTCTACATAGTGAAACCGAGCCAGAGTCCGCAACAATTCCCCGTGACACTGCGCTACTACAACGCCGCCACGCGCTACATCTACGTGTACAAAGTGGCGTTCACCTACTCGCCCGACGAGCGGCTAGGCACAGTTGAAGATCCATTCGTTGCCGATTTCTTTACGCACGAATAACGAACGATACTGATCAAACGAGGCTGATTTCCGATGAAATCAGCCTCGTTGTTTTATTGTTGTAGCGTTAGACTGTTATCAGCCCGCCACTTTATACACTTTTCACTTTACAGACTTTCGCACTTAATTGATCTTCATTTTCGCATTTCTCACGGTCTGCACTTTGGTCAGCACAAATTCAAATTTATTGTCCGACACATCTTCAAAATCCACGCTCCAACCGTGGTCGGTGTCGTCCTTCGAATCGTATTGCGCCTCCGCCTCGTCAAACGTACCAGCGAAGACTTCCAAACTATCGCTAAAACTCTGATAATCAACAAAATAAATCATCTCCGCTTTGTCAAAATCAATCTCTGCATGATGAAATTCGGCAGGTTCAGTTTCAGTGTAATAGGCATGAATGTCGCCCGCAAGTTGCCGCGCCACCGCAGCCGTCTCGTCGAGCGAGCGCAGAGCTTTTTCCCTCTCGTAACGAATTTGATATGGTTCGTCGTCAGCATCAAAATTAATGACAAGCGTCTGCGTACGACTGCGCCCACGCATTTGGTTCGAATGTTCCGTCACCGCACCATAATTGCGCCGCAACGCCCGCCGCATCTCGCGTTTCGACATCGTGAAATAGGATTGCACATCTTCCACAATGTTGTAGTTGATGGGTTCGTTCAGGTCGTTTTTGCAAGCCGAAAACAGACTCGCCACCGCACAAAAAGCAAAAAATCGAATAGCAGATTTCATTTTTCATCAAGATTTATCGCTGCAAAGGTACGAAAATAGTTCGAAAGTCTATAAAGTCCATAAAGTCTGAAAGTCTATAAAGTTTGGGACAGTGCGGATAGTCAGCTTACAATTTTCAAATTTTCAAATGAGCAATTAAAAACATCGCAAAGCACAACCAGAAATTTGAAATTTTTCACTGCCCAAATCTTGCGACTCATATCTTGCTACTTGCTACTAATCTGAAAATTTTGTATTTTTGCAGTCCAATATCAAAAAACGATTATGGCAACCGAATTTCACTATCAACCGATGTTCCCGCTGGGCGAGGACACCACCGAGTACTATCTGCTCACCAAAGACCATGTGTCGGTGGGCGAATTTGAGGGCAACCCCATCTTGAAAATCGAGAAAGAGGGCCTCACCAAAATGGCAAATGCCGCCTTCCGCGATGTGTCGTTCATGCTGCGCCGCTCGCACAATCTGCAGGTGTCAAAAATCCTGTCCGACCCCGAAGCCAGCGACAACGACCGCTATGTGGCACTCACTTTTCTGCGCAATGCCGAAGTGGCTGTGAAAGGTCAACTGCCGCTCTGTCAGGACACTGGCACCGCCATCATTCACGGCGAAAAAGGTCAGCAAGTGTGGACTGGCTACTGCGACGAAGAGGCACTCTCGCTTGGCGTTTTCAAGACATACACCGAAGAAAATCTGCGCTATTCGCAAAATGCGCCGCTCACCATGTACGACGAGGTGAACACCAAATGCAACCTGCCCGCACAAATCGATCTTGAAGCCACCGAAGGCATGGAATATCGCTTTCTGTGCGTGACCAAAGGCGGCGGCTCGGCCAACAAAACCTACCTCTACCAAGAGACCAAAGCGCGCATTCAAAATCCCGACACGCTCGTGCCTTTCCTCATCGAAAAGATGAAGACACTCGGCACTGCAGCCTGCCCACCCTACCACATTGCATTTGTGATTGGCGGCACATCGGCCGAAAAAAACCTGCTGACCGTGAAACTCGCCTCCACGCACTACTACGACTCGCTGCCAACCACGGGCAACGAATACGGACGCGCCTTCCGCGATGTTGAACTCGAAAAACGCGTGCTCGAAGAGGCACACAAAATCGGTCTTGGCGCACAATTCGGTGGAAAATATATGGCTCACGACGTGCGCATTGTGCGTCTGCCACGCCACGGCGCTAGCTGCCCAATAGGCTTGGGTGTGAGCTGCTCGGCCGACCGCAACATCAAGTGCAAAATCAATAAAGATGGCATCTGGATCGAGAAACTCGACGACAACCCAGGCGAACTCATTCCAGCCGAACTGCGCAACGCTGGCGAAGGCGATGCCGTGAAGATAAATCTGAATCAGCCAATGAAAAACATCTTGGCCGAACTCACCAAATATCCCGTTGCCACACGCCTGAGCCTGAACGGCACCATCATCGTTGGGCGCGACATTGCACACGCCAAACTGAAAGCCCGTCTCGACGCTGGCGAAGACCTGCCGCAATACATCAAAGATCACCCGATCTACTACGCTGGGCCTGCCAAGACGCCCGCCGGCATGGCTTGCGGCTCGATGGGTCCAACCACCGCTGGCCGCATGGATCCGTATGTCGACGAGTTCCAAGACCACGGCGGCTCCATGATAATGCTAGCCAAAGGCAACCGCAGCCAAGCCGTTACCGACGCCTGCAAAAAACATGGCGGATTCTACCTCGGCTCCATTGGCGGACCTGCAGCCATCTTGGCACAAAACAACATCAAGAGCATCGAGTGCGTGGAATATCCCGAACTCGGCATGGAGGCTATCTGGAAAATTGAAGTAGAAGATTTCCCAGCCTTCATCTTGGTCGACGACAAAGGCAACGACTTCTTCAAACAACTGAAACCACGCTGCTGCGGATGCAAGTAACGCAGATTTCAGATTGATTAATTGAAGATTTGAAAATTGGAAGATTGTAGGGGCGAATAATCATTCGCCCGAATGTAGGGACGCGGCATGCCACGTCCCTATTTTTTAGACCCTCTGCCCCCAAAGGGGTACGTTGCGCGTGATTTGCAATCCGCCAGAATTCACGGACGCACGCGGTGCGTCCCTACAATCTCACTAAACCAAAACAAAAGGAGCGAACTCCCAAAAGTTCGCTCCTTCATTCTATCATTCGATGATTCAATGATTCGATGATTAATTATTCAGGTGTGCCAAACACTGCGTACCAAGTTTTGGGCGTCGTATTAGTAACCATGAACTTTTCACCCGGTGAGAGGAATGTAAATCCTGCCTGTGTCAAATCATCTACCGATTCATACTTAGTTTCATCATCAATACTGAATGTCTGCTTTTGGGGGTCATCTTCATCACCTGCACTTAAAACTGCATTTATCCAGCCAATAAACTGCTTACCATCGCAACTCTGCGGAACATTTGTAGTAGTAGGCGCAGTAGCGTATGTTTCTAGCGGTACAGTAACAGTTATTTTCGATTCATTATTCGCACCACCACCTTGGTTGAAAAAATTGAGCGTAACATCAGGCGTATCCCACGTGGCTTGAACTGTAGCGTCTGCCGTTAGAATGAATGTGGCACCAGCATCATATTCTGTTTCCGCACCATCCATCGAGACTTTCCATTTTACAAACGTATAGCCCGAGTTTGAGGTTGGTTGGGCGCAGAGCTTAACTGTGCTATTTGCCACAAGCGTATTGCCGCTAGCATCGGTGGTTTGGGTGGCACTGCAGCCGCCATCGAGCGTAAGACCCGAGGTGAGATAGGTTACCGTGAGGCATTTCTCCCAAATGGCGTAGAGCGTCTGGTTGGCGTTCATCGTAATGCTGCCCGTTACAATCTGCGTAGCGTCGTCTTTCACCTTGCTCCAGCCTTTGAATGCGTAGCCCGTGCGTTCCACCTCGGTGCAGAGGTCGGCAGTGCTGTTGATGTCGTATTGCGGAGTGCCGCATTCCGATGTGCCGCCATTGGCATCGTAGGTGAGCGTAACCTGCTGAACGTAGACGGGGTAAAGCACATGATTTTTAGTGAGCGCAATGGAAGCGCCAGCTGTGTAGGTGGCTGTGGTTGCGTCAGCAGTCTCGCTCCAACCAACAAAACGATAGCCCGTTTTTTCAGGATTGGTCGAAATAATGGTCATGCTCTTGTCCGTAGCCTCTATCGAAACCGCGCTCGAAGTCTCGAACACCGTGCTGTTGTCGGCATTCATGTAGGTGATGTCGTAGTAAGGAACAAAGTGGCACAACCAGTTTTTGCCGTCGCAATTATCTGCCCAAATGCGGAATGTGCCTTTTTTGCCGACATACGACGACGAAAGATTGCTTCCACTCCAATTGCTTTCAGAGCGCACGCCAATACTTGTAACTTGCAGCGTTGCGCTATTATTGCACCAAACATAGCCATCAGTAGTGTTCGTTTTCAGACCGACATAGTAATCGCTTGCGATATTATTTGTGGTGAGCGTAACCAATTCTGTTTCCCAAACGGTTTTAGTGTCGTTTGTAGCCGTGAATGCCATCGAAGTCCAGCCAAGCGCATCCGTTCCAATGCGTAACACATAGCCATCGGGAATGAAACCGACATACCAGTTTGCAGAGCCAGAATCGTGATAAATACGCAATGTGCCAACTGCGCCCTGTCCAACGCCAGTGCCCCAGCCAATGGTTGTTCCACATCCACCAGACTTGCCCTGCAAAAGCGCAAACGGCATATCACTAAAATTGGCTAAAGAGCTTTTATCGCCACTACTATTCTGCCAACCAACAATATATTTGCTGCCAGACGATGGAATTGTAAAGTTATAGATGTGTCTTTCAGTGTCGTCTGTATCAAAGCAAAGATGATCCCAAGTTGTGTAACTTGCCGATGAACCTTCGCCCCAATAGATGCTTTGTGCCGAGCAGTCGCCTACAGAAATGGTCATTGTGCGTGTTTCTTCTTTTTTGCAATAGCCATTAGCAGCGGCTTGCTTTATCACAATTTCGTAAGAGCCACTAGCCGACACTTGGAATTTATCGTCCGTGATGGTTACATTCGAATTGGAGCAACTATAGGTGATTGCGCCCGTAGAATTAGAGGTAATGCCAAACGACAAGGTTGAGCCTTTTTCTATACTCGTTGGCAGTGAACCACTCCATGTAGGCGTAGTACATTGGCATTTAGTGATGTAGCCGGTGCAAGAAGCATTATAATAGAGATCAAGAGCGACACCTGTACCAGTACTTGTATAACAAGAAAATAACTTAGGCACCGTATTATACCTTATTTCATTATTAGTCCCCGTATAGCCAACAGATGAAATAATAAATTTATTACTACTAAATTCAATTTTCCATTTTGCTTTATCACACAAAGTTGCTATCGTATCCAAATAATTATTCTTTTTTGCCGCAGAACAATAAAGATAACCTTTTTCTGTCATAAATGTCCATGAATCCGTAGACCCTCCCAAAGTGACAGCGGTATAATCACTACTTGGGGTTAATGTTCCATCTGATGCAATAGAGGCAGATGTGGAGTTAAAATTATTATCTCGTTGTTCTCCCATAACCACTTTATTGTTCACACATGCAAACAATATCTGCTTTCCAACCAAGTCGGGCAATTCGGAGATGGAGGTTACTTTGGTCCAGCCTTCGGAGGTAGAAGAGCCATCGGCATAGACAGCGTAGAACGTATAGTTTGCGGCATTTGGCACGCTACTGGTGGTGATAAGCGCAGGCGCCTCGTCGGTAGAACCGCTAATTTGCGTTTTGCTCCAACCAACAAACGATTTTGTGCCGCAATCGGTTTCTGCCACCTTTGTCGAAGGCGATGGCAGCGTGGTAAGTCCGCTCTCGCTCAGGCTAATACCTTGGTACACAGTGCTTTGCGCAAGAGTTTCGCCCGTTACGTTATTCACCCAAGTAATGGTGCAAGGTGTGCGCTCCGTAACAGTAATCACTTGACTTGTGATACAAGCGCCGTGGGTTATGGTAAGCGTCTGCGAGCCAGCCGTAGCGGTAGAGATGGTGCTAAAAGTGCACTCCGAGGTAACATCCACGCCATCAGCCGTCACCACAAGGTCGCTTTTTGGTGTGAAAGTCTCGCCAACATAGAGCGTGCTATTTACACCCTTGCCTGTGATAATGAATTCTTCTTCGTGAGATATATAAGCCACAGAATTACTATTTGCATAACTATAGACAGGAATTCCATCAGCATTTACCAGAAGTTCATTAATCCTTAACTCATATATATCGCAGTTTTTTACGCCAGTGGTAGTAACAGTAATCTGTTTATTATTATCAACAACAAAAGTTTTTGCAATAGCATTTCCATCAGCATCGGTAAAATCTATGCCATTTTCAACAAGATCGTACACAGCAGAACTAATAATTTTGCTATTGATATACATATCTGTCGAAAAATTGACCACAATAGTTGATGTTGACGTCAAGCCATTTGCGCCAACAAAACTTACCTGCGGAACATTTACCTCTTCGTATGTAACGGTGATTGATGTAAAAGAGAAATCCGCATTACTACCAACCAATTTGATAGTTACAATACCTTGAGCCAATGTACTTCCAGTAAATGTGTAGCCCGAAGTGGTAAAACTTACACCATTCACACCACACGAAGCGGTAATGCCCGTTCCAGAAGCGCCATCGATTACAATCGATGATATGCGCCAGTCCTTTGACCCATAAGGAGTTTTACCATAAATATAGCCCGTGCCATCGATCAACAAATTAACCGTACCACTCGAAACGTCGGCAACGCAATCGCCACCAAAACTCCATGTGGAGCCACTGCCAGAGCCAACGACTTTTGTCCCATCATTGGAAAAATTAATAGTAGCGGTAGCAGCAAACGCAGTGCTTCCCACTGCCAGCAAAGCCGCGCACACGGCCCAACGCAAGTTTTTAAGAATGTTTGTTTTCATGATAAATGCTTATTATTTCAGTTTCAAAGACCCCTCTAATCCCCAAGGGGGAGGTTTGGGGTTGGGTATGTTTCTAATTATTCATTTGAAAATTTGAAGATTGCGGGCTGCGAGCTTGTCGAGCTGCGGTATTATTCATTGTTTATTGTTCCCGAACCCCCGCCCGTCGCTATCGCTCCTCGTCCCCCTATCTTTCCGCGTTGCTCCAAACAGGGGGACAGAATCGCATGACAGTTGGTTCGGCTGGTTTATTTTGGTTTCTACGTTATTGCAAGTTTCTAATTTGCAAGTCTCTAATTTATGGTGACGTTTCTGTACCTTACAGACCATTCTCAGCGCGATTCTCTCCCCCTGCTGCGCTAGCAGATAGGGGGAGTACCCACGTTAGTGGGG
>CAVHRT010000050.1:0-12157 GCA_963638355.1 Flexilinea sp.
ATGTTATAGTGATTGGTGCTGGTCATGCAGGCTGTGAGGCGGCTTGTGCTGCGGCTAATATGGGTTCGCGCACGCTGCTCATCACCATGGACATGAACAAAATTGCGCAGATGAGTTGCAATCCAGCCGTCGGTGGAATAGCTAAAGGCCAGATAGTCAGGGAGATAGATGCCCTTGGCGGTCAAATGGGTTTGGTTACCGATGCCACTGCCATTCAGTTTCGTATGCTCAATCGCTCGAAAGGTCCAGCCATGTGGAGTCCGCGTTCGCAGAGCGATCGCATGAAGTTCATTGCTAAGTGGCGCGAAGTGATCGATCACACGCCAAATCTTCATGTTTGGCAAGATACTGTTACATCGCTACATGTTAAAGATGGTGTAGTCTGCGGTTGCCACACGCTGATGAATGTCGATTTCACTGCAAAAAGTGTGGTTCTAACAAACGGCACTTTTCTGAATGGTTTGATGCACATTGGTCGCACGCAGATAAAAGGCGGTCGTATTTCGGAGCAGGCATCGTACGGGCTCACCGAGCAGTTGAAAGAGGTTGGTTTTGTTACCGATCGCATGAAGACTGGTACGCCTGTTCGTCTGAATGGCAATACCATCGATTTTTCGAAAATGGTTGAGCAGCAGGGCGACGACGATTTTCATCGTTTTTCGTTTTTGCCAAGTTCAAAAAGAATTTTACGTCAGCGCAGTTGTTGGATTACTTATACGAATCCAGAAACTCACGCTATTTTGCGCAGCGGGTTGAAAGATTCACCGCTTTATAACGGACAAATTCGTAGCATTGGTCCGCGCTATTGTCCTAGCATCGAGACTAAAATTGTAACTTTTGCCGATAAAGAGCAACACCAACTTTTTCTCGAGCCCGAAGGTGAAACTACGCAAGAGTATTATCTGAATGGTTTTTCGTCGTCGCTGCCAATCGAGATTCAGTTTGCCGCAATTAAAACTATTCCTGGTTTAGAACATGCCGAAGCGTATCGTCCTGGTTATGCTATCGAGTACGACTTTTTCGATCCAACGCAATTGAATCACACGCTCGAAACTAAGTTGGTGAAAAATCTCTTTTTTGCTGGTCAAATAAATGGCACAACTGGTTACGAGGAGGCGGCTGGTCAGGGTTTGATTGCTGGAATAAATGCGCATTTGAAGGCGCATAGCAGCAGTGAATTTACTCTTCAGCGCGATGAGGCTTATATTGGTGTTCTTATCGATGATTTGGTTACAAAGGGTGTTGATGAGCCGTATCGTATGTTTACTTCGCGTGCCGAATATCGTATTCTTCTCCGTCAAGATGATGCCGATCGTCGCTTGACTGAAAAGTCGTACCGAATTGGTTTAGCTACAAAAGAGCGTTACGATTTGATGCGATTGAAATATGAAGCAGTTGAATCTTTGATCGATTTTTCTCGTTCGTATCTTGTAAAAATGAACGATGTAAATCCGTATCTTGAGCAGCAGGGTGATGTCCTTTTGCGTCAGTCGGGTCGGCTCTACGATGTTTTGCTTCGTCCTCAATTGAATATTAAAATTCTTCGGAAGTTACTTCCCGATTTTGAAGCGTTTGTTTCTAAAATAGAACATGAACGTCGTGATGAAATTCTTGAGGCTGCGGAGATAGAAATAAAATATGCTGGTTACATCGAGCGCGAAAAACAGGCCGCAGATAAGTTGCATCGTTTGGAAGATATCAAGATAGAAAATCGATTTAAGTATTCCGAAATTCTTTCACTTTCGACTGAGGCGCGCCAAAAACTAGAGAAAATTAATCCAAAAACAATAGGGCAGGCTAGTCGCATTCCGGGAGTTTCACCAAACGATATTAGTGTGCTACTTATTTTATTGGGTCGCTAATGTTCCACGTGGAACAAAATATATATTATAATTTTAGAGAATAAAATGTTCCATGTGGAACAATTAAAGGAAAAAGATATGACAATTGAAGAGGTAAAAAAAGAAATTCGCGATGTAAAAGATTTTCCAATCAAAGGCATTGTGTTTAAGGATTTGACCACTGCGTTCAAAAATCCTGATTGTATGCACTTTTTTGAGGACGAAATGTATCGCCTTTACAAAGATTGTGGCATTACAAAAGTAATTGGAATTGAGTCGCGTGGTTTCATCATGGCGCCTGTGTTGGGAAATAGATTGGGTGTTGGTTTTGTGCCGATACGAAAAAAAGGAAAACTTCCTGCCGAAACCATCGAAATTAGTTACGCTAAAGAATATGGTGTTGATATAATTCAACTGCACAAAGATGCGCTCACGCCCGACGATGTGGTGCTTATTCACGACGATCTTTTGGCGACTGGTGGCACTATGAAAGCAGCGTGCGATTTGGTGCGTAAGTTTGGAGTGAAAAAAATCTATGTGAATTTCCTCGTTGAACTCGATGCTTTGAAAGGGCGCGAAAAGTTCGATTCCGATGTAAAAGTTGATTCGCTCATTCACTATTGATACCTCAAAAAATTCCGATGAAAGCGCAGAATTTTCAGTTTTGCGCTTTCGCTGTTTTTGATAATTGATGGTTGCAGAAAAATTTGTAACTTTGTGCTGATGAACGACGCACTGAAAAATAAAATTGCCTCACTTCCACATTGCCCTGGCGTGTATCAGTATTTCAACGACGAGGGCGTGATAATTTATGTGGGAAAAGCCGTGGATCTCAAGCGGCGCGTGTCGTCGTATTTCAACAAAGAGCATGATTCGGTAAAGACCAATATGCTGGTTCGCCACATTGTCGATCTGAAATATATTGTAGTGAATTCGGAAAATGAAGCACTTCTGCTCGAAAATAATTTGATAAAAAAATATCAGCCGCGCTACAATATTTTGTTGAAAGATGGCAAAACTTATCCGTGGCTTTGCATCACTCGCGAAGAATTTCCGCGTGTGTTCAAAACGCGTCAAGTAATGCGCGGTGCCGACTATTATGGTCCGTATAGTTCGGTGTGGACTCTCGATGCACTGCTCGAACTCATTCACGAACTTTATCCTGTGCGCACTTGTCGTCTGCCGATTACAAAAACCGCCATTTCATCGGGAAAATTTAAGGTTTGCCTGCAATATCATATTAAAAATTGCATGGGACCATGCGTTGGTCTGCAGTCGGCCGAAGAATACCGAAAAATGATCGATGAAATCGTGCAAATTGCCAAAGGAAATAGTCATGCTGTAACGAGCTATTTGCTCGATGAAATGGCGCATTTGAGCAAAGAGATGCGGTTCGAAGAGGCGCAACAGCTGAAATTGAAATACGATGCCATTGTAAAATATCAGACAAAAACCGTTATCACCACCACGCACGACGATAATATCGATGTTTTTGGTTACGATTCCGACGAAAATTCGGCTTATATCAGCATACTTAGAATTGCAAAAGGCTCTATAGTTCAGGGACTTACCATTGAATATCAGAAAAAAATGGACGAGCCAGATGCTGAAATTCTAACGCTTGGTATTTTGGAATTGCGTCAGCGTTTGCGTAGCGAATCGAAAACCTTGGTTTTGCCATTTTTGCCCGATTCCATCGATGAAAATCTGATACTTATTGTGCCGCAGCGTGGCGATAAAAAGAAGTTGCTCGACCTTGCGCAACAAAATGTGCGGCAGTACAAAGTTGACAAATATAAGCAGGCAGAAAAATTAAACCCCGACCAACGCATGACGCGGTTGCTTGGTTCGCTGCAAAAACTGCTGCAACTTCCTGCTATGCCGCTACATATCGAATGTTTTGATAACTCGAACATCAGCGGTAGCGATGCAGTGGCTGCGTGCGTGGTTTTCCGAAAGGCCAAACCGAGCAAAAAAGAGTATCGCACTTTCAACATCAAAACCGTGGAGGGTCCTGACGATTACGCCTCGATGCGCGAAGTGGTGCAGCGGCGTTATACACGCATGGTGGCTGAAGGCGAACCTTTGCCGCAGCTGATTATTGCCGATGGTGGCGTGGGTCAGATGGATTCCATTCGGCAAGTGGTGGAGGACGAACTTGGGTTGCAAATTCCAATTGCGGGCTTGGCAAAAAATGATAAACACCGCACGGCAGAATTGCTCTATGGTTTTCCGCCGAAGCAGGTTGGATTGTTGCCGACCGATCCGCTTTTTAAATTTTTAACGCAAATTCAGGACGAAGTTCACCGTTTTGCCATCGCTTTTCACCGAAATAAACGCAGTAAACGGCAGACCGCCTCGGAGCTTGATGGCATTCGTGGCATTGGCGAAAAGACAAAAACTGACCTTTTGCGCCATTTCAAAAGTGTGAAACGTCTCTCGTTGGCATCGATCGATGAAATTGCCGAAATCGTCGGAACTGCCAGAGCATCAGCGCTTTACGAGCATTTTCACAAACAGAATAACGAGTAAACAATAAAGACAAAAGACAGGTGCATTTGTGATTTTGAAATTTTTTGTATATTTGCAGTAAAATTTGGAGGATTTGAATCATGAAGAAAATCAAGAAGTATGATGATAAAATTGCTGATGAAATGGTAGTTTGTGATGAATTTGCGTTGCCAAAAAAACTCTCAAAAATTGGTGAATACTGGAAAAGAACAGGAAAAAACATCATCGAAGGAGTTGAAATTGTAGATATGCGTGCTGTTTTGAAGTGATTATGCAATACTATCTTGACACAAATATTCTTGCTTTTTTGCTTACCAATAAAGACTCGATAAGTAGGAAGGTTGAAAACATTTTGTCGAATTACGAAAATATTTTGCTCACCTCGTCAGTATGTGTGATGGAATTAATTCATCTTTTTCAAATTGGAAAGTTGAGAAAAAGAAATTTTGATGTGAGTTTTGTTCTCGATAAAATCGCTGAATTTAATATTGCTATTAAATCAGTTCAGGAGCAGCACCTTCAAACTATGTCGGAATTGCAATTTTTTCAAGATCACACAGACCCCAATGACCGACTGATTATTTCGCAAGCAATTACCGATAAAATTCCGTTGATCAGTAGTGACAGAAAATTTTCAAAGTATCAAGATCTGAAATTTGTGTTTAATGAGCGATAAAACTGCGCTAAACGCCTCTAAAAGTTAGTTTTTGGGATTATAAACAAAATAACTGATTATCAGCGCTTTACGAGCATTTTCACCCGAATTTGGGCGCGTGAGAATCGAATATTTTGAAGCATTTGGCTAGTCGATCACAAAAAATTGCACTCTTTTGGGTTGAAAATCGAAAAAATTTGCGAAAAAATTTGTGAGTGTCAAAAAGTTGTTGTAATTTTGCAGCCGATAAGTTGCGTGAGAGGGGGCTTGACAAAGTCCCCTCCGCTGTTGTAAAAATAGAGCATTTTATGATCGACAAAAATCTGATTGAGAAAATTGTTACCGAGCGTTTGGCGCAGACCGATTGTTTTTTGGTGGAGATAACCATTTCGCCCGCCAACGAAATAGTGGTTGAGATTGACAGCGAAACTGGTGTGGATGTCGATTTATGTGCCGAACTGAGCCGCGCCATCGAGGAACAACTCGACCGCGATGTCGAAGATTTTTCGCTCGAAGTTGGCTCGGCTGGCATCACTTCGCCATTCAAAGTGCTGGCGCAATATCAGAAAAATGTTGGCAACGAAGTGGAACTGCTCACCAAAGATGGGCGCAAACTCACGGGCATTCTTTCGCGCGCCGAGGTTGAAAATTTCGACGTGGAAATTAAAAAAATGGTGAAGCCTGAAGGCGCAAAACGTAAAGTGGAGCAGACCGAAACGCTCACTCTGGGTTATGATGACGTGAAATTTGTGCGTCCAACGCTCGATTTTTAAGGAATAATAAATCTATAAAATAACTAACAAAACAAAAATTGTTATGGCAAAAAAAGAGAATGTCACCAATTTGATTGACACATTTGCTGAGTTCAAGGAGTTGAAAAACATCGACCGTTCGACGATGGTATCCATTTTGGAGGAGTCGTTCCGTAACGTGATTGCCAAGATGTATGGCTCCGATGCAAACTACGACGTCATTATCAACCCCGACCGTGGCGACTGCGAGATTTATCGTAACCGTGTGGTAGTGGCCGATGACGCAGTGGAAGATCCAAACACGCAGATTTCGTTGAGCGAAGCCAAAAAAATCGACGAAGACTACGAGTTGGAAGAAGAGGTTACCGACAAAGTGGACTTTATGAAATTTGGTCGTCGCATGGTGTTGAACTTGCGCCAAATTTTGGCATCGAAAATTCTTGATATTCAGAAAGATGCGCTCTATTCGCAATACAAAGAGTTGGTTGGCCAAATAGTAACTGGCGAAGTTTATCAGGTTTGGAAACGCGAAGTTCTGCTGCTCGACGAAGATGGCAACGAAATGCTTCTGCCGAAAGAGAATCAGATTCCGACCGACTTTTTCCACAAAAATGATGTGGTTCGCGCCATTGTCGACCGCGTGGACAACACCAACAACAATCCGAAAATCTACCTTTCGCGCACATCGCCCGAGTTTTTGAAAGCGCTGTTCGAGATGGAAGTTCCCGAAGTGCACGATGGTTTGATTACCATTCGCAAAATCGCTCGCATTCCTGGCGAAAGAGCCAAAGTGGCTGTCGAGTCGTACGACGAGCGCATCGATCCAGTGGGCGCTTGCGTAGGTGTGAAAGGTGCTCGCATTCACGGCATTGTGCGTGAGTTGAGAAACGAAAATATCGACGTAATCAACTACACGAGCAACCTTGGATTGTTCATTTCGCGCGCACTGTCGCCCGCAAAAATCTCGACCATCGAATTCGACCACGAAAACAAGCGCGCAAGCGTTTACTTGAAGCCTGAAGAGGTGTCGCTGGCTATTGGTAAAGGCGGTTCGAACATTAAACTCGCTACCATGCTGACTGACTACACCATCGATGTTTATCGCGACGATGCTACGATTGATAGCGACGATATCTATCTGGACGAGTTTAACGACGAAATTGATCAATGGGTGATTGACGCACTGAAAAATATCGGTTGCGACACTGCAAAATCGGTTTTGGCCGTTTCGCGCGACGAGCTTATTCGCCGCACCGACTTGGAAGAGGAGACCATCGACGACGTCATTCGCATTCTGAAAGCAGAGTTCGAAGAAGATGCGCCAGCGGCCGACGCTCCAGCAGAAGACGCTCCAGCAGCGGAGTAGTAACGCGCTGACAATCAGCGCACTACACACGAAAGCAACGCAGTTTTGCTATTCGTTTTTTTGAGATAGAAAAAAGATTTTACAGACTTATAAATTTTTGGTATGGCACGATTAAAACAGGTAATGAACAAACTTGGCATTGGCTCATCCACGGTGCTCGACTTCTTCGAGAAGAAGGGCATTAAGATGGAGGACAATCCCAATCTGAAACTGACCGAAGAGCAAGAGCAAATGCTGATAGAGGCTTTCGGTAGCGACGAAATTAAGAAACAAGAAGCAGACCGCTTGACGCAGCAGCGCCTCGAGAAGGAGCGCGAAAAAGAGCAGGAGAAAGAGCCTGTGGCTGAAGAACCTGCGCCTGCAGTTGAAGAACCAAAACCTGCACCTGTGGAGGCGAAAAAGGAGGAGGAGAAACCTCAGCCCGTTGCGCCGAAAGCAGAAGAGCCTGCACCTGTTGTGGCCGAAGAACCAGCATCCGAACCTGCGCCAGCCGAAGTGGAAACACCTGCTGCCGTAGCGGAAGAGCCAGCGCCTGCAGCCGAAGGAAAATCGGAAGAAAAAGGCGAAGATGAGGTTTACCGTCGCCCAATTGATGACATGTCGAAGAACTTGAAAATCACGGGCAAAATCGACCTCGACACGCTGAATACTTCGACCCGTCCTGCCAAAAAACAGAAAGACGAAAAACACCATCAGCAGCCGCAAAATCAGAAACAAAATCAGCCTAAACCGCAGGTCGAAAAGTCTGCAAAACAGCCTGAAAAAGTCGCTGAAAAGCCTGCTGAAACGGAAGTTTATCGCACAGCCATACCACAACTAAACGGTCCGCACACTGTTGGAAAAATAGAGTTGACGGACACTAATTTGGGCGGTGGACGCAAAAAGCGCAAACGCATTGGCAAAAACGAGCGTGTCGACATCAGCAAAGAGTACCGCAATAGCGGAAACAACAGCAATGGCGGCGGCAGCAGCAAACGCGGTGGCAAACGTGGATTGCATGTGGCCAATGTGAGCGAAGAAGATGTAGCACAGCAGATAAAGGAGACGCTGGCTCGCCTTACCGAAAATAAGCGCAGCAACAAAAAATCGGCGGACTACCGCAAAAATAAGCGTGAAGCCGTGGCTCAGCGCCAACAGGAGCAAGAGGAGGCCGAACAGCGCGAGGCTGGTGTACTGAAACTGACCGAATTTGTAACGGCCAACGACCTTGCAACCATGATGAATGTGCCTGTTACAAAGGTCATTCAAACCTGCTTCAACCTTGGCTTGTTTGTGTCGATAAACCAACGCCTCGATGCCGAAACCATCAACATTGTGGCTGACGAATTTGGCTTCAAAACTGAATTTGTGAGTGCCGATGTGGCGCATGCCATCGAAGAGGAGGCCGATAAACCTGAAGATCTTGTGTCGCGTCCGCCAATTGTTACGGTGATGGGTCATGTGGACCATGGTAAAACATCGTTGCTCGACTACATTCGCAAGTCGAATGTGATTGCGGGCGAAGCGGGTGGTATCACGCAGCACATTGGTGCCTACAACGTGACGCTCGACGACGGACGTCACATCACTTTCCTCGATACGCCAGGTCACGAAGCATTCACCGCCATGCGCGCTCGTGGTGCAAAAGTTACCGATATTGCCATCATTATTGTGGCAGCCGACGACGGCGTGATGCCGCAAACTGTCGAGGCCATCAATCACGCATCGGTGGCTGGCGTGCCTATCGTTTTTGCTATCAACAAAGTGGATAAACCAAATGCCAATCCCGAAAAAATCAAAGAAGAATTGGCAAATATGAACTATTTGGTCGAAGATTGGGGCGGAAAATACCAGTCGCAAGACATCTCGGCCAAACAGGGCATTGGCGTGAAAGAGTTGCTCGACAAAGTGTTGCTCGAGGCCGAAATGCTCGACCTGAAAGCCAATCCAAACCGCAAAGCCACTGGTTCAGTTATCGAATCGACTTTGGATAAAGGTCGTGGCTACATTGCCACCGTGCTGGTGAACAACGGCACGTTGCGTGTGGGCGACATTGTGCTGGCTGGAACGGCTTACGGTCGTATCAAAGCCATGTTCAACGAGCGTAATCAGCGCATTAAATCGGCAGGACCAGCCGAGCCAGTCATCATTCTTGGCTTGAATGGTGCTCCGCAAGCAGGCGATAACTTCAATGTGTTCGATGAGGAACACGAGGCACGCGACATTGCCGCTCGCCGCGAACAATTGGCACGTGAACAGAGCTTGCGCACCTCTAAACACTTGACTTTGGAAGAACTTGGTCGTCGCCGCGCTTTGGGCGATTTCCACGAACTGAATGTGATTGTGAAAGGCGATGTGGACGGATCTATCGAGGCATTGAGCGATTCGCTGATAAAACTCTCGACGCCCGAAGTTCAGGTGAACGTCATTCACAAGGCGGTTGGTCAGATTTCGGAATCGGATGTGATGTTGGCCGCTGCGTCGAATGCCATCATCATCGGTTTCCAAGTGCGACCATCGGCCGATGCACGCAAGGCTGCCGAGCGCGAAGAGGTGGACATTCGTCTCTACTCAATCATCTACGACGCTATCGAAGAGTTGAAAGCTGCCATGGAAGGTCTGCTTTCGCCTGAGATTAAAGAGGAGATCACTGCTACGCTCGAAATTCGCGAGACATTCAAGATTAGCAAAGTCGGAACTATTGCGGGTTGCATGGTGAAAGAGGGCAAAATAAGCCGTACCAACAAAGTGCGCCTCATTCGCGATGGCATTGTGATTTACACTGGTGAATTGGCGTCGCTCAAGCGCATGAAAGACGATGTGAAAGAGGTTTCGAGCGGCTTCGAATGCGGCTTGAACATTGCCAACTACAACGATATAAAAGTTGGCGACATAGTCGAAGGCTTTGAGCAGATAGAGGTGAAAAAGAGCCTGTAAGGAAACGCGATTTAATACTAAAGAAATCTCCGCTGCTTCGAAAATTTTGGTAGCGGAGATTTCTTATAGTTGTTGTTGTAAAAAATCAGATTCGTTTTTATTCTATTGTTTCGTGTGAAGCATAAAGTTTGCAGAGATTTTTTTCTAAAATACGGAATCCGCTACCATGATCGTGTGTTTTGCCATAATTTGTACCTGATTGATAAGAACCAATTCGTATATCGAACATTATTTTGCCACTTTCAAGTAGATCAAGAAAGGCTTCAAATGATGGTTCCTCATAGATTTCGGCTTTGTTGAAATAAAAGTATTCTTGCCCCTTTTGCTTTTTTGTTTCTGCGCTTACGTAAAATAGATTTTTTAGTTTCTTTTTTAGCACAATTTCAAGTGCGTCGTATGTGTAACCGCATGATTTATCGAGTAATCGTTTGCTTTTTAGCGAATATACTGCTATTAGTATTTGTTTATTTTCCCTGTCGTTTATTAGCTTAAGTGCGTATTTACCTTTTAGTGAATTTTTCTTGTTGGCAAATATGCTAGTGTGTAGAAATTTTAGTTGTGTGTTATCGGGATAGGGAGTGCCAAATTTGTCTTTAAGATATGCGTTAGCACCTTTGGGAAATGATGGACTTTTTGTGAATAGTGTAATGTAGCTTTGCGCTTCATCGCGGTGCGATTTTATTTCGTAACCAGCTAAATCTGGCGCATCGTAGTTGTTTTCGACAACTCCGATAAAATCTTCAAATGTTTTGCCAATTCCAGTGTTACTTTTTCTGTGGCTATGAACAAAGCCAAGTTTTTTTACCTTATGAAATTGGTTTACGATCAGTCTTTTATTCGTTTTCATACTCAATTATTTTTTTGATTAGAATTTCGTTTTTGTCTGGCTTTAAGGTTTCTTCTGTAGTTAAAAATATGCATTCAAAAGGATAGTTTATGTGTTCGCAGAAGGAATAAATTTGTTTGAGAGTGTATTTATGTTGAAAGCGAGGGTTTTCTATGTTGCCAACTTGTCCGCTAGAGATTCCTAAAATACAACTTAACCCTAATTGACTGATTTTTCGTTCGTTACGGAGTGATTTGATTTTTTGTATAATGCTCTCTTGGTAGTCTGAAATTTGTTTTTCCATATATCCATTTTTTAGGCTGTAAATTTATAATGTTGTTAAAAATAATCCACACTCAATTTGAGTGTAAAATTTTTACTATCTTTGTAGTCGAAAAAATTAGTTTCTAATGTTTGAACGTCAAATAGATAAAGAGTGGGATTTTCGTACTGCAAATACGAAAGAATTTACGCATTGTTATCATGCATATCCAGCAATGATGATTCCACAGGTAGCTCGTTCATTGATTGAAAAATTTGCTCCACAGGGTAAATTTGAGTTACTTTTTGACCCATATATGGGTAGTGGAACATCGCTTGTTGAGGCATCGTTATGTGGCATTGATAGTATTGGGACTGATATTAATCCTTTGGCACAAATGATAGCTCGAGCGAAAGTTACGCATTTCAACGAAAGTCAGATTGAAGATTATATTTCGGAGTTGCAGTTACTCTCATTCGTTTATACTCCAGAAAAAGTTGAAAATCGTGATTTTTCTCGTATATCAAATTATTCTTTTTGGTATTCTGATGATATTTTGTTGAAATTATCGTTTCTATCTCAATTTATTGAACAAAAAATTGATGATGAAAATCGATTGTTCTTCAAAATTCCGTTGTCGGAATTAGTGCGTGAGGTTTCATTCACACGAAATGGTGAGTTTAAGCGTTTTCGTATGCCTGAAAATAAAATTGGAACTTTTCGTCCTGATGTTTTTCGGCTTTTTGAAGAAAAAGTTATGCGTAATTTGAACGGATTGCGCTCATACAATGCCATTTTGCATCGTTCGAAATCTACAATTTGTAAATTTAATTCGGTATTTGGAATTCCAGAAACTATTTTACAACCAAATTCTGTTGATATGGTAGTTACTTCTCCGCCTTATGGCGATAGTCGAACAACGGTTGCTTATGGCCAGTTTTCGCGTTGGGCAAATGAATGGTTTGGGTTGCTCGATGGGCAAAATCTTGATAATTTGTTAATGGGAGGTAAACGACAAAGTATAAAAA
>CAVHRT010000051.1:0-10662 GCA_963638355.1 Flexilinea sp.
CGTCTATTCTCAATTGCACTTACTCCTAATCTGAAATTTGATTTTTTGCAACAAGCGAGAGCAGAGCCAAACTTGTTTGGGCTATGCCGAGCGGAGCAAAAATCAATCTGAAATCCCACACTATGGACGACAAAAACAAACAACTCGAAGTGGCGATTGCGCCCGAGGTGGCTGGCGGCACATACGCCAATTTGGCCATCATTTCGCACTCAAGCGCGGAATTCATCATCGATTTTGCAAGCATGCTGCCTGGCACGCCCAAAGCCAATGTGCGCTCGCGCATTGTGATGACGCCCGACCACGCCAAACGCTTGCTCGCTGCGCTGAACGAAAACATCGCAAAATACGAGCAACAATTCGGCACAATCGACCTCGGAAACGGCAACACTTTCGTTCCACCAATGCCAATGTTCGGCGGCGGACAGGCCTGATTTTCAGATGAAAAACAAAGTTGCAGCATACATGCGCGAGCAGGCAATGCCCGCGCCACCTGCGCCTTTGCTCGTGGCTGTGAGCGGCGGCATCGACTCGGTGGTGCTGCTCGATGTGTTGCTGCAATTGGGCTACCCATGCGTGGTGGCGCATTGCAATTTTCATCTGCGCGGCGACGATTCCGACCAAGATGCAGCATTCGTCGATGCGCTTGCTAAAAAATATGGTGTACCATTTCGCCGCATCGATTTCGAGACTGAAAAGGTGGCACACGAGCGCAAAATTTCCATCGAGATGGCGGCGCGCGACCTGCGTTATGCGTGGTTTGCCGATCTTCTGAAAACAGAAAAATGCGCCGCCCTAGCCATTGCGCACAATGCCAACGACTGCGCCGAGACCATGCTTCTGAACCTTGCGCGCGGCACGGGAATTGACGGTCTGCACGGCATTTTGCCAACAAACGGGGAAATCATTCGTCCGCTGCTCTGCTGCACGCGCGCCGAGATTGAGCAATACGCCGAAAGTCGCCACTTGCAACACCGCGAAGACCGCACCAACAGCGACACTGCCATTCGACGCAACTTTGTGCGCCACCGCCTGCTACCACTTTTCGAAGAGATAAATCCCGCTTTTGTGCCGATAATGCGCCGAAATGCGCAAAATCTGACCGATGTGGCTGAGATTTACCACTTTTTCATCGAGAAAATCAGGAAAGAGATCTGCCAAAATCTGCCCGATGGCACAACCGAAATCGACACCGAAAAACTGCTGCAACAGCCTGCGTCACGCACCATTTTGTACGAAATTTTGCAGCCCTTCGGGATAAATAGCGACACCAACGACGCTCTATTCGACAGTCTGCACAGCGTTGGCACCACATTCTGCACAACGAGCCATCGTCTGCTGATCGATCGCGGCAAAATAATCGTTGCACCGAACAACGAAATCGATGCAAACGAATATCAAATCGCTGAAAATCAGGCAGAAATCAGTATTCCCATTTCGCTGAAAATAGAAAAAATCGACGGCATTCCCGAAATCTGCAAGAGTCCAGAAATGGCCTATTTCGATGCCGAGAAGGTGAAATTTCCGCTCACACTCAGGTGTTGGCGGCAAGGCGATGCATTTGTGCCGTTTGGCATGACGGGGCGCAAAAAAGTGAGCGACCTCTTTGTCGATTGCAAACTGAGCCTTTTCGACAAGCAAAATGCGTGGTTACTCACCTCGGGCAGCGACATTCTGTGGGTCGTTGGCTTGCGCACCGACAACCGTTTCCGCATCAGCAAATCGACAAAAACAGTGTTACGACTGACATACCGCCCGTAAATTTTGGCAATGTTAAAAAAAAGTCGTAACTTTGCTCGCTTATAATCCATTACTGCCATGAAAAAACGCAAAATCACGCTATTTGCGTGCGCCATTTGTGCCGTAACAGCCCTGTTTGCTTGCAGTTGCAGCAGCCAGAAAAAAGCCACCGACAAAAAAACCAAGACCACCATTCTTGGCGAATTGCCCACGAACATCGATTTTTCGAACTCGTTCCGTCTGCTTTGGGATCAGCTCACTGCCGACACCAAGCATGTGCGCTCGCTCGAGAAGTACAAGCCATCGGACGAGGTGCTTGCCAACGCCGCCATTTCGGAACGCGACGGCGCATATTTCGTCTCGGGCTGGCTCACCACCAACGACCAATTCGACGAGGCAGCATTCACCGCACTGGGTGGCGAAGTTACCCGAATCGACAACACCACAGCGACCTTTCGTTTTCCGCTGAAACGTCTGCCCGAAATGTGGCAAGTGAGCGGCATTGTGTCGGTCGAAGCCGCACAGCGCGTGCATATCAGAACGAAATAAAGCGCGCCCCTAATCTGAAATTTGAAATCTGAAACCTGAAATTATCTAATACCATGAAAAAAATAAACCTTATTGCAGCCTTCTTGTGCGTGGCTTTGATAGTTGCGGCGCAAGAAACGAAATTGTCGAATTACTCGCGCGCCTTCATCGATGCGCAAAACGAGGCAAAGACAACCGAACAGCGCAACACTCTGCGCAAAAATTTCTCACTGAAAGTAGCCGAAAGCGGACAAGAGTATGTCTCGGCGTTTGTGCATTTTGCCGATGCTGATGCCGACAAAAACGTGCTCAAAAACTACGGCGCAGTGCTCGAAAACGACTTTGGCGAATTCGTTACCGCCCGCATTCCAGTGGAAAATCTCGAGGCATTGAGCCAAGACGAAGCCGTGAAACTTGTAGAAATTGGCACGCCAGTTCGCAAAAAGATGGACAAAGCGCGTGCTGCAGCCAATGTCGACAAAGTGCAGGCTGGCACCGACCTTTCGCAGCCATTTCTTGGCACTGGCGTGATAGTTGGCGTGTGCGACTATGGTTTTCAGTACAACCACATCACATTCTACGATGCCAACAACTCGTCGGAACTGCGTGTGAAACGCGTAAAAAATATCTCCACCAATAAAACATACACCACGCAATCGGCCATCGAGTCGGCAGGATATGACGAAGAAGATGATACCGGTCACGCCACGCACGTTACGGGCATTGCTGCAGGCAGTTACAGCGGCAACAACTACTACGGCATTGCCAAAGATGCCGACATTGTGATGGTGAACGCTGGTTCGACCAGCACCGACCTTATCAACGGCATAAAATACGTATTCGACTACGCCACCGAGGTAGGCAAACCTGCAGTGGTGAACATCAGCCTTGGTTCGCATACCGGTCCGCACGATGGCACATCAACTTTCGATGTAGCACTCGATAAACTTGTTGGTGCAGGACGCATTATTTGCGGTGCAGCCGGCAACGAAGGCGAATATCCGCTCTACAGCGAAGCCACATTGGCTGCTGGCGAATCGCACACTTTCATTCTCGATGCAAGTGATAAGTACTACAGCGGCGACAAAGCTTTTGCCGATTTTTGGGGCGACGAGGGTCAAGAATACACCGTGCAAATAGTCTACATGAATTCGAGCGGAACTGTTTTGAAAGAAGGTACTGCAACGTCTACAGCTACGTCAAGCCAAAAAACAAGAAGTTGGAGCAACAGCACTTACGCCTCTGGCTCGCTCACAGCCTACACCAAACTCAGCACCGATGCTTCGAACAACAAAGGCAATGTCTACGTCTATTTCAACAAATTTACGCCAAAATCGAACTATAAAATTGGTTTCAAAGTTACCGCTAAAACCGCTGGCACAGTGCGCGTTTGGGGTGATGATTATTGCGCAATTTATTGGGAAGATGGTTTAACTACACACACCGTAGGTGAACTTGGCGGCACAGCCAAAGGCATTATCTCCGTTGGCGCATGGACAACGCAAAAAAATACCTATAGCAATGGTTATGCTGTTGGAGAAGTCTGCGGTTTTTCGAGCAAAGGTCCAACCGCCGATGGTCGCATTAAACCAGAAATTCTCGCGCCAGGCGATGTTATTAAATCATCAATTCCCGATTGGGAATCGGTAACATCGAATTCAAAAGGTAAAACATCAACAAAAGTTAACGGCACAACCTACTATTGGGGTTGGATGAGTGGCACATCGATGGCGACGCCGTTTGTTACGGGTGTGGTTGCCACATGGTTGCAGGCAAACCCAAATCTTACGCCAGAGCAGATTAAAAATGTATTCGCAAAAACTGCGCAAACCGACTCATACACAGGCACTTCGGTTCCGAACAACACTTGCGGCTATGGCAAAATTGATGCCTACGCAGGCATAGTTGAGGTGCTGCAAAGTACGCCCGTGAAGAACCTCGAAGGGTTGCCCGAAGCCATCATGCTCTACCCCAACCCAAGCGATGGAGCGTTCACACTGTTCTTCACGCAAAACGATGAGAACGTTGACGTGCGCATCTATGCGCTGAACGGACAGCAAATCTACACGCGCCACCTCGGTTCAGTCGACACGCAGCAAACGCTCGACATCAACCTTGGCGATGTGCAAACAGGCGCATACATCGTAAAAATCGCTGGCGACAAAACCACCCAAGCCATGCGCTTGCTGGTACGCTAATTTTTGCGACAGCAGAAAAGTTCCTTCTGAATATTTTCAGGAGGAACTTTTTATTAGAATAAATAATAAATAAGATTTAGATCTATTAATTTGCGCTTGCCTTTCCCAATTGCACAAGCGAAATCTTGCGACTTGTTACTTGCTACTTGCTACTCAAATGAAACAAACAATCAACCACCCCGAGATTGGGTTAATAGAGGTACTAACGCGAGAAGGCATGCGCTCGGTGCATTTCAACATCAGCGCGAGCAAAGTGCAGATTGTGCTGCCGCCACACTACATCAGCAAAGTTTTTCCGCTGAAAGAGGAGCGCGTGAAACAAATTTTGGCAGAGCAACAGAGAATGCGCGAAAGCAACAATAGAGAATTTCTTTTCACACCAGAAAGCACCTACCAAGCCAACAAATTTCTGCTGCGTTTCGAGCAAAAATCGGACATTCGCTACGACTTTGCCGCGCAACGATCTCAAACGGAACTTGTGGTTTACTACAAGAATGCAAAGGATTTTGAAAACAGTCAGAATCAGCTGATAATCAAGCGATTAATCGCATATTTTCTGAAAAACGATGCACAGATATTTTTGCCAAAGAGATTGCACGAACTGGCTGAAAAAAACGGCTTCAAATACACGCAAGTGCGCATCAACAGCGCGCAGGGGCGCTGGGGAAGTTGTTCCACGCAAAAGCATATCAGCCTGAGCTACAACCTGATGCTGCTGCCCGACCGCCTCATCGATTTTGTGCTGGTACACGAACTCTGCCACACCATCGAAATGAACCACGGACCGCGTTTTGTGCAACTCATGCGCAACATTTTTGGCGACGATTACGACACCCTGAAAAACGAAATGAGCCAACATAGCACGCTAAGGTGCTGAAATCTAGGGAGAAAAATCTATTTCACCCGCGTTTTCCGGCGAATGGTAGCGGGCGCACTTTCCTGCTTGTAGCGATTGATGGCAGTAACGGCAAAACGATAGCCGCCATGTAACCGCTCAGCAAAATCGCTGAGTATCAAGCAATTATCGGCAGTAACAGCGAGTATATTTTTCGGATCTGAAAAATCGCCCAACTCGCTGCCTTTGAAAGCGTAGACCACATAGTAGCGTGCAGCGCAACCAGCCGTATCGCGCGGTGTGTCCCACTCAAGCAGGTGCTGACCATGTTCACGCACTATGCGCACTCGACCAACGCTCGCCGAGCCATCGGCAGGCACATCGCTACGCAGCGGAACAATGGCTGGAGAAGTGAAAAAGCAGTGCAGACTGTCGCGCAAACCTTGGCGATTTTGCATCAGAGCGATGGTGCTGTAAAACGCCGCGCCTTGCTGCTGCAGCGTATCGGCATAGTGCAGTTGGCGCATCACCTCGTTACCGCGCCGCCAAGCCTCGTTTGCCTGCGCATCGCCGAGCCGCGACGCATAATAGCCAATGTAGAAATTTTTCCCGAACGAATTTGCACTCCACCACTCTGCCAGTGTGGCAAAATCGGCGGCTTTGTGACCAATTTCCCAATAGAGTTGCGGCACCACATAGTCGATGTAGCCGCGCTCGAGCCAAAGCAGAATGTCGGCATAAAGATCGTCGTAATTGGTCATAGCACGCGTGTTCGAACCACGCTCGTCGCGCGACTTATTGCGCCAAACGCCAAATGGACTCACGCCAAATTCCACCCACGGTTTCAATGCTTTGATGGTCTGCTGCAGTTGCGCCATCACCAGATTCACATTGTCGCGACGCCAATCGCCCTTGTCGGTAAATCCGCTCGGATCGGCACGAAAATCAGCCTCATCGGGAAACTCCTGTTTTTTGTATCGATAGGGATAAAAATAGTCGTCGAGGTGCACCGCATCGATGTCGTAGCGCGAGACGATATCAGCCACCACGCGATTCAGATAGTCGCGCACCTCGGCTCGAGCGGGATTAAAAAGCAGTTGCTCGCCGTAGCGAACGAACCATTCGGGGTGTTGATAGTAGATGTGCGCCGAATCGAGTTGCGATAGCGGTCCTTTGAGCGTGGCGCGATAGGGATTGATCCACGCATGCACCTCGATGCAACGCCGATGCGCCTCACGCACCACAAAAGCCAACGGATCGTATTCAGGATCTGGCGCAACACCCTGAGTGCCAGTGAGATAGCGCGACCACGGCTCAATTTCGGAACGATAGAAAGCATCGGCTGTTGGGCGAACTTGAAAAAAAACTGCGTTGAAATGGAGTGCCTGCAACGTGTCGAGCATATCGAGCATCGACTGCTTTTGCGCACGCACATCGCTCACCGATGGCGGCCAATCGATGCCAACCACCGTGGCAATCCACGCCGCACGCATCTGGCGTTTGCGCTGCGCCACAAGCGGCAAACAAAGCAGAAAACAGAGTGCGATGCAGAGAAGCCGTTTCACAATTTCAAATTTCAGATTTCACAAATGCTTGCGAATAATTGAACAATTGGAAATTGAATAATTGGGTAATTATTTTTTCAGATAGTCACGAATCTGGCGGCGATAGACCACGCAGAGCGAAACCGCCACGCCAATGGCATAACCAATGATCAGCCAAATGAGTAGCGTAACGAGCCGACCGTGAACGGGTTTCACAATCAGATCGCCCTGAAAATTGATGTTGTTCGGACGTAGATTGATAGCCATTTCAGCCTTTCCGCGCTCGTCGATCAACTTAAGAATGTCGTTGTAATAGAGTTGTTTGCCTTTGTTCAGCAGCAGACCATCTTTCACCTCCACGCGATTATTTTCGACACCCGAAAAATATTCGTAGTTCGACAGACTATCAAGGCGCGCAATTTCGCGATTGCAAGTCGCGAGCCGCGCACGCAACACTTGCCGCCCTTGCTCGCTAAGCGCAGTGAGTTCGGGTAGCTGATTGAAATAGTCTTCGAGCCACTGTCGCACGCCACTCATGTCGTAAACGCCTTTAGTTTTCACGCGCAAATAGATGCGATCGGTCATCGCCACATCGGCGGTGTCGGTCAGGCATTTTTTCTGATTATCAAAATCGATGAAATCAGGCGTGCCATTGTGCTGACAATCGATCCAGCGAAATGCCTCAATTTTTCCAATTTTATCCTGCAACGAATCGGGCAGATTTAGGCAGGCGCGCAACTCTTTCGAGCTGTTGCAACTGTTTATTCTGCCAATGTGTGCATCGATAAGCGCGTCTTCCTCCTGATAAAATAACACCGTAGCACCGCCATAGTAAGCAGTTTTTTCGGGGCGAGTTTGCAAAAAGCCAATCACGCCAAAAATCACCACAAAAATGAGAATGAGCCACCAATTTTGCACCGAAAAGCGAAAAAGATGCAAAATTTGCACGCCACACCACCTAAAAAAGCGTCCGATGCCACGACAGCACCAGCATATCAGATCGAAAAGATTCATTTCGTTGTGTTCGTTGTTTTCCATGTTTTCTTGATTATTGTTCAATTTGCAAAGTTACTACATTCTCACGACTTGCGCAACAGCGGTTTCAAGTAGCGTCCAGTGTACGATGCGCGGCATTTTGCCACCTCTTCGGGCGTGCCAGCGCAAACCACGCGACCGCCCTGTTTTCCGCCTTCTGGACCAATATCGATGACATGATCGGCGCATTTTATCACGTCCAAATTATGCTCGATGACCACCACCGAATGCCCTTTGGCAATGAGCGCATCGAAGGCACGCAGCAGCGTTTTGATGTCGTGCGTGTGCAAGCCCGTGGTTGGTTCATCGAAAATGAACATCATAGGACTAGCCTGCTCGTTGGCAAGAAAAGCAGCCAACTTCACGCGCTGACTTTCGCCACCCGAAAGCGTGTCGCTCGACTGACCGAGTTTCACATAACCAATGCCAACGTCTTGCAGCGGTTTCAGGCGTTTTGCAATGCGCCGAGCGACGGCATCATCATCTTCTGAGAAGAACTCAATAGCCTGATTTACAGTCATTTCCAGAACATCGTAGATATTTTTTCCGCGATATTGCACCTCGAGCAGATCGGATTTGAAACGTCGACCATGGCAGGCTTCGCACTCGAGCGTGAGGTCGGCCATGAACTGCATCGGCACAGTTACAGTGCCTTCGCCTTGGCACACTTCGCAGCGTCCGCCATCTTGATTGAACGAAAAATAGGCCGCCGTGTAGCCAAGTTGTTTCGCCAAAGGCTGATCGGCAAAAAGCCGGCGGATCTCGTCGTAGGCCTTGATGTAGGTTACAGGATTCGAGCGCGACGACTTACCAATGGGGCTTTGGCTCACAAATTCCACATCCGAAAGCAGATGGAAACTGCCTGTGATGGCGCTGCAAGCCACAGGCGAAGTGCTAGTCTCCTCATCGAGCCGCTGTTTCAAGGCATTGTAGAACACATCGCGCACCAGCGACGACTTGCCCGAACCGCTCACGCCAGTAACCACAGTGAACGCATTCAGCGGAAATTTCACATCGATATTTTTCAGATTGTTGGCATTTGCGCCCTTCACTTCGATGTAGTTGCTCCAATGGCGGCGCGCGGCAGGCACTTCAATCTTCTCTTTTCCAAGCAGATAGCGCAGCGTGTACGATTTGGCGCAGTCCGACGCTTTGGCATCTTTTGCCACGCCGCTCCACACCACTTCGCCGCCAAGTCGCCCCGCCTGCGGACCCATGTCAATCAGATAATCGGCCTCGCGAATAATCTCGCTATCGTGCTCCACCACAACCACCGTGTTGCCCAGTGCTTGCAGTTTTCGCAGCACAGCGATGAGTCGTTCGGTGTCGCGCGAATGCAGTCCAATGCTCGGCTCGTCGAGAATGTAAAGCGAACCAACCAGCGCACTACCAAGCGATGTCGCGAGGTTTATGCGCTGACTTTCGCCGCCCGAAAGCGTGTTCGACAGGCGATTGAGCGTGAGATAGCCCAATCCCACCTCCACCAAAAATTGCAGGCGACTGTTGATTTCGGTGAGCAAGCGTTTGGCCGAGAGCGCATCGTGTTCGTCGAGCGTGAGTTGCGCAAACCACTGCTGCAGTTCGTCGACGGGCATTTCTACCAATTCGTTGATGCTGCGACCGCCCACTTTCACATAGCTAACCTCGCGGCGCAGGCGTGTGCCGCCACATTCGGGACAGATGGTTTTGCCACGATAGCGCGCCAACATCACGCGATATTGAATTTTGTATTGTTGCGATTTTACGAAATCGAAGAAGTCGTTCAGTCCGTGAAAATACTTGTTGCCCGTCCACAGCACGCGCCGTTGCGCCTCGGTGAGTTCGTTGTAAGACTTGTGAATCGGGAAACCGAATTTATCAGCATTGTAGACCAACTCTTTTTTCCACTCGCCCATGGTGTTGCCGCGCCAGCAGACGATGGCATCTTCGTAGATCGATAGCGATTTGTCGGGAATTACCAAGTCTGGATCGATGCCAACCACGCGCCCGAAGCCTTCGCACACGGGGCAAGCGCCTACGGGATTGTTGAAACTGAACATATTTTCGCTCGGCTCGTTGAACGTGATGCCATCAGCCTCAAACGCCTGCGAAAATTTGCGAATGGTCATACTTTCCTTACTACCATATGCCACTTCGCAAGCATTATGACCTTCGTAAAATGCCGTCTGCACCGAGTCGGCCAAGCGATTTTGCGTCTCTTTATCGTTGCGCACCGAAATGCGATCGATCAACAACTTCATGCCTTCAATCGAAGGCTCTTTTTCAGCTTCAATCAGTTCCGAAATGCGAAAAAGTTCGCCATTTTGCCACACGCGCGAGAAGCCCTGCTGCATCAACATTTCAAGTTGTTGCGCCACGCTGCGCCCTTGCGGAACGATGAAATCGGCCAGCAAATAAGCCGCCGTGCCTTCGGGCAGATTGACGATGAAATCGACCACATCGCTCACGCTATCGCGGTGCACTTCAACGCCAGAAATAGGCGAAATGGTGCGACCAATGCGCGCGAAAAGCAGTTTCAGATACTCGTAAATCTCGGTCGAGGTGCCAACCGTTGAGCGCGGATTGCTGCTTATCACCTTCTGCTCGATGGCAATGGCAGGCGGAATTCCTTTGATAAAATCGACTTCGGGCTTGTTCATGCGCCCAAGAAACTGCCGCACGTAGGCCGAAAGGCTCTCCACATAGCGGCGTTGCCCCTCGGCGTAGAGCGTATCGAACGCCAGCGACGACTTGCCCGAGCCAGATAACCCAGTGATTACCACCAACTTATTGCGCGGAATTTTTA
>CAVHRT010000051.1:10672-11886 GCA_963638355.1 Flexilinea sp.
GTGAACGCGCGCATTTTTTATCTCGATGAAATTCTCCATTATTTCGAAATCGATTTTATTCCGCCCCAACGATTGAATTCGACGCAAGTGCTTTGTCCGTCGAAAAGCGAGGCAGGCAGACTGCGAACCGTGCCAAATTGCGGCATCACAAACGATTTTTCACAAAAAATGCGTTCGCCATCGCTCACACGCACACGCATAGTGGCCGGCACATTGTAGAACAAGCCGTGCGATTTTTCTTTGCTTGCATTTTGCTGATTATCAGATGGTTGTGATTCCATTTCGATAGTCAGATAAATCGGCTCGCCTGCAAGGTCATCAGCCTCGACAACGCCCTCGTAGCGCGACATTCGGAACAAGACGCTATCGCTCACCACGGCAGTTGGCGCAAACGAAAATTGCACTTTTTTGTGGCAGACTGCGGTTTGCCCAACGAACAACGCCACAAGTTTTGCCTCGACCTCGTCGAGCCGCTGCAGCATCAACTGAAGTGCCGCACCATCGGGCAGTTGCTCGTTTTCGCCCGAAAGCAGATTGATGCGATTTTCACGAATCTGATAGATCTGCTTTGCCGCCATCTCGGCCATTTTCGGAATCGATGTCGCCACCAACGCCTCCTCGCCAAGGCACGACAGGTCGAAATCGGCCAAAGTGTCGCATTGGCACGATTTTTTAGTCTTCGAATTGGTCGTTTTTTGCGGCTCAACTGTCTGATTCACAGACTGAATCACGCCATAATTGTTTGTGCGAATATTGTAAGCGGTAGTCTTCTTGTTCACCGCAATGGCGTAGCATTTTTCAGCGTCAGCCACCATGCGACTGCGCAGCGCCACCGACTCAATTTGCCACGCGCTATCGTCGGTCACAATCACATCGTCGACGCCCAAATAACGCTCGGCATACTTGCAAAATGGTCCAGCCTTACGCACCGTTTGTGCCACATTTGCCACCACCACAAGTTCAGTTTTGGGCAAAAAATAGGTAACAACATCGCCAGTAACCGTCTGATCCACAGGTACTACCGAAGTCTGAGCCGAAATGCCAGACGCCGTCAGCGCCACAAATATCGATGAAAAAATAAACCGCTTCATAACCGCACAATTTTGATCAATTTTGCAAACTACAAAGGTAGTGAATTTTTGCGAAAGGGCAAGTCCCACAGATTTCAAATTTCAGATTGATTTTTGCTCCGCTCGGCAAACTAAAAACGAGTT
>CAVHRT010000052.1:0-11872 GCA_963638355.1 Flexilinea sp.
GGCCGAAGCAGCCTACAAAATCTGGGCAGAATAACCGCCTGTTCCGCTGTTCAAAAATTTTGCCGAAAACTGTCGCGAAATTGCCGAAAAGTTTGTATCTTTGCAAGTTAAAATTATTTTTCTAAACCATGCAATTAGACGAACTTGAATCGATTGTTTTCGATGGCAAACCGCTGGAATTGAGCGACGAATCGCTGAAAAAAGTGGACGAATGCTATCGTTTTTTGGCCGAATTTGCCAAAGATAAAGTCATTTACGGCATCAACACGGGCTTTGGTCCTATGGCGCAATATCGTGTGTCGGACGACCACCTGCTGCAGTTGCAATACAACATCATTCGCAGTCACTCCACGGGCGCGGGCGAACCACTGCCTGCCGAATGCGTGAAAGCCGCCATGGTGTCGCGCCTTTGCACTTTTCTGAACGGCAAATCGGGCATTCATGTCGATACCATAAAATTGCTGCAACAATTCATCAATCTTGACATCATTCCAGTGATACCCGAACACGGCAGCGTGGGCGCAAGCGGCGATTTGGTGCAGTTGGCGCACTTGGCTCTGGCGCTGATAGGCGAGGGCGATGTGTTCTACAAAGGCGAACGTCGCAATGCAGGCGATGTGATGCGTGAAAATGGCTTGACACCGCTTACCATGCACCTTCGCGAGGGCTTGGCTATAACCAATGGCACGGGTGTGATGACGGGCATCGGACTGGTCAATCTGTCGCTCGCCAAACGGCTCTACCGCGCGGCACTTGGCGCATCGGTGCTGGTAAACGAGGTGGTCTCGTCGTACGACGATTTCATGGCCGACGAGCTGAATCGCTTGAAAAATCACGATGGGCAAAACGAGGTGGCTGCCGAAATGCGCCGTCTATCAGCCGGAAGCAAATGCCTCTACAAACGCGCCGAAAAGCTTTATAATCACCACGAAGAGGCCACATTTGATCACAAAGTGCAACCCTATTATTCGCTGCGTTGCGTGCCGCAAATTCTCGGTCCAGTGCTGGAAACCATCAAATTCACCGAAAAAATTCTGATTGAAGAACTCAATTCGGCCGACGATAACCCGATTGTCGATCCAGAGACGCGCACCGTTTATCATGGCGGGAATTTCCATGGCGACTATGTCTCGTTCGAGATGGACAAACTGAAAATTGCCGTCACCAAAATGACCATGCTCATGGAGCGGCAGATGAACTACATTTTCCACGATCGCATCAATGGCATTTTGCCGCCGTTTGTGAACCTTGGCGTGCTGGGCTTGAACTACGGTTTGCAGGCATCGCAATTCACCGCAACATCGACCACAGCCGAGTGTCAAACGCTGTCGATGCCGAACTACGTGCACAGCATTCCAAACAACAACGACAACCAAGACATTGTGAGCATGGGTACCAATTCGGCACTTATTTGCCGCCGCGTGGTGAACAATGCTTATCAAGTGATGGCAATTCACTATATGGCTCTGGTTCAGGCAGTTGACTGCTTGAAAATAGCCGATCGTCTGTCGCCTGCCACGCGCAAAATCTACGACGATGTGCGCAAAATTGTGCCAGTCTTCATCGAAGATACGCCGAAATTCAAAGAGATTGAGAAGGTGATAGAATATCTGAAAGTGAGGAATTAGGAGTGATTTTAATTGATAATTGACAATTGATAATTGATAATTTTCGCGCCAGAGTAAAACAGCGAACAATCTTCAAATTTTCAAATGAAAAAATAGGATATTATCAACTCATAAACTAAAAAACAATACATCTAATGGATATGCAGACAATTAGAGAACATTTAATCGATTGCCTGAGTGGAGAATTTGAGGTGTCGCGCGAAAAATTCACCGATGCGGCACTTTTGAAAGACGATTTAGGTTTCGACAGCCTTGACATGGTAGATGTGGCTGTGCTGATAAATCAAGAATTTGGCGTGAAACTGACGGCCGACGATTTTGCAGGAAGGCGAACGTTTGGTCAGTTGGTAGAACTGCTCGAAGAACGCACAAAATAGTCTGAAACAGTGGCAGTTACAGTCGCCAATATGTTTGCCTGCGCACAACGCTACTACCAAAAATATCGGGTCCCCATTTGGACGCTGATAATTTTTCTGTGTATTGGCATAATTGTCTGTGCCATACGCGATTGGCGCTATTTGTGCCTGTTTGGCGGCATTGGAATTACCGAATTTATTGCGCGCAGCATAGTCATTCGTTGGCCCAAAACGCGCCAAGTAGTGCGCCGCACCATTCAAGCGATGATTGGTGGCATGTTGCTCATAATGCTGGGACTGATTTATGGCGTTAATTTTCAGTTCGAGCAGATTTTTTTCGATATGCAGGCGGGCATCGTTACGGGCGCGCTCATTCAGCTCATCATTGCACGACTGATTATTCCGTTTGTGTTTGGCAACGCTTTTTGCTCGCGTGCGTGTTGGGACGGCGCCATTTTCGAGATTATCAATCCGCGCAAAGCATGCAAAAAGCCCGTGCAGCGCAAAGAGTGGTTGGCTTGGTTGTATATGTTTCTGCTCATCGCACTGACGTTTTTGGTGTCGTGGCAATTCACCAATCCTGCCGATCCAACCTACAATAACGAGAACATCTTGCTGCGTAAAAATTGGATTGTAGCGCAAAATTTGTTCATCATCACAGTCGGATTTGCACTGTCGTTTGTAGGCGGAAGTCGCTTTTATTGTCGCATGCTTTGTCCGTTCATGACCGTTTCGAGCCTGCTTTATCGACTTTCGTGGTTCAAGATTACGCCCGTACAAGCCGACAGATGCACGCAATGCGGTAAATGCAATCAGGTTTGCCCCATGTTGAGCGACGTGCGCGGAGCTGTGAAACAACGCACCAAAGTGAAAAATGCGCAATGCATCTTGTGTGAACGCTGCGTGAGTGCCTGCCCAAACAATGTTCTGGCTGTAAGTCATCAAAAAGCAAAATAGAGAGAGAATGGCAGAGAGAGAGTGGACTGCAAAATCGCGCGGTAACAGGCTGGGATACGAAATTTTTCAGTTTTTTCTGAAACATTTCGGTGCTCGTTTTGCCTATGCCAATCTCACCTATGTGGTGCCGCATTTCATGCTGTTCGCTCGCAACGCAACCAGCGCACTTTGGTTCTACTATCGAACCATTTTCAAGAAAAATTGGCTGCAAACCATCGGCTGCATCTACAAACATTTTTTCAAATTCGGACAGTGCATTGTCGATAAAGTCGCCATTCAGTGCGGATTGCAAGATAGGTTTAAGTACGAATTTGGCGAAAATTACGACGAATTTCTTCGCATGCTCAATGGCGCTCAAGGTGTGATAGTCATCGGAGCACATGTGGGCGCGTGGCAGATGGGTTGCTCATTTTTTGGCGATTGCAGCAAACGGCTGAACATTGTGATGGTCGATGCCGAGCGCGAAATGGTGAAACAATTTACCGAAAGCGACGACAAAAACTACAATATCATTGCCGTGAACAAGACCGATGGGCTGGAGATGGCGCTGAACATAAAACGTGCGTTAAACGCTGGCGAGGCGGTCTGCATTCAGGGCGATCGCTACACCAACGAGGAACGCGTGATGACCGTCAAATTCATGGGGCGCGATGCCAATTTTCCCGAAGGACCATTCCTGCTCGGTGCAAAACTGCGTGTGCCAGTGCTTTTCTATTTTGCCACGCATCAGAAAGGCGGCTATCATTTTTCGTTCGAGATAATCAATCCGCAAGCAGAAAAAATGACCAAAGAGACGCTGCTCGAACGCTATGTTGCCTCGCTCGAAAAGGTACTGAAGGCGCACCCACAGCAGTGGTTCAATTTTTATGATTTTTGGGGAAAATAATCCGCCAAAAACATCCGAACTTTCAAACTTTATAAACTTTACGAACTTTCAAACTTTATAAACTTTACAAACTAACTACCATGAACCTATTCCCAAATCTGAAGAAAAGATACACGAAAGACCGCCAATCGGCTTCCGAGGCGCAGCGTTTGGCGCACGAAATTGCCTTTGCACCAATGGTTTTTCAGGTTTCGCGCCTGATGCTGAAGTGGGGCGTTTTTGCGCTGCTTGGCGAAAATGCTGATGGTCTCACACACCATCAAGTGGCTGAACGACTGCACATTTCGGACTATGCAGCGCAGGTTTTGCTCGAAGCGTCGCTTTCGATCGGCACAGTAATTGTCGATGGCGATCGCTACAAACTGGCAAAAGCGGGCTGGTTCTTGCTCAACGATAAAGTGGTGCAAGCCAACCTCGATTTCAATCACGATGTGAACTATCTTGGACTTTTCCGCCTCGACGAGGCTTTGAAAACGGGCAAACCTGCTGGTCTTAAGGTGTTTGGCGATTGGCCGACCATCTACGAAGGACTCTCGAGTCTGCCTGAACAAGTGCAGAAAAGTTGGTTTGGATTCGATCATTTCTATTCCGATAATTCGTTCGACGAGGCTCTGCGTGTGGTCTTTGCCAACCATCCGCGCACGCTGCTCGATGTGGGCGGCAACACGGGGCGCTGGGCGTTGCGCTGTGTGCAGTTCGACAAAGATGTGAACGTTACCATTATGGATCTGCCGCAGCAAATTGCCATGATGCAGCAGAAAACCGCTGGCAGCGATGGGGCAGAGCGCATTCATGGTCACGGTGCCAACCTGCTCGATGCAAGCGTGCCTTTTCCAACGGGCTTCGACGCCATTTGGATGAGCCAATTTCTCGATTGTTTCTCCGAGGCTGAAGTCATCAGCATTTTGAGCCGCGCCGCCCGCTCGATGGGCGACAACACGCGCGTCTACATCATGGAAACCTTCTGGGATCGCCAAAAGTACGAAACTGCCGCCTATTGCCTCACGCTCACGAGCATCTATTTCACGGCATTGGCCAACGGCAATAGCAAAATGTATCACTCCGACGATATGGCGCGCTGCGTTGCTGCCGCTGGACTGGAAGTGGAGCAGATAATCGACGGACTTGGGCTCGGACATTCGATAATGGTCTGCAAGAAAGTTAGGAACTAGGAGTGGTTTAATTGATAATTGACAATTGATAATTGATAATTAGTCTGTTAGCACAACCAACTATAGAAAGTTGTGGAATGCGAAACTTTATGAACTTTTTAACTTTATAAACTTGATAAACTTCTTATCAACTTTTCATCTTTTCAACTAAGAAAAATGTCTTGCCAATCGCAAATACCAACTGTTTACTGGGTTGCCGACCAAATGGTGACGGCTCTTGGCATTGGCACCGAGTGCAATGCTAGGCGCATTCTGGACTACGCTTCGGGCGTGGTGCGCCACACCGATGCCGCCATTTGCGACGAACCATTCATGGCTGGGTGCATCGATTGGGACAAGATCTACAGCGACAGCGCACTAACGCCGCTCGAAAGGCTGATGGTGATGATGGCGAACGATGTGAAAAATCAGGTGCCATCGGTCGATTTTGCAGGCAACGATTTCGGACTTGTCATCTCGTCGACCAAAGGAAATATCGACCTTTTGCAAGATAATGGTTTGACCGATGAACGCGTTTTTCTGCCAAATCTTGCCAAAAAAGTTGCTGGCTTTCTCGGCATCACAACCGAACCAATTCTTATTTCAAATGCTTGTATATCAGGCGTTTCGGCACTTATTGTTGCTTCGCGATTGATTGAAGAAGGTCGCTATCGCCATGTGCTGGTTGTTGGTGGCGATTTGTTGACAAAATTTGTGGTGTCGGGCTTTCAGTCGTTCAAATCGGTGAGTGAAACGCTCTGTCGCCCCTACGATTCGGCTCGCAACGGTCTGTCGATGGGTGAGGCGTGTGGCGCGGTTTTGCTCTCGTGCAATGAGCAATTGCGTGGAAATGAGCCAGTTACAATCGCTGGCGGCAGCATCACCAACGATGCCAACCACATTTCTGGACCTTCGCGCACAGGCGACGGACTGCACTATGCCATGCGAAATGCCATGCGCGAGGCGGGCGTTACAAATGACGATCTCGCGTTTGTGAGCGCACACGGCACTGCCACCGTCTACAACGATGAGATGGAGAGTAAAGCTCTGAATCTCAGTGATTTACTCGCTGTCCCAGTGAATAGCATGAAGCCCTATTTTGGTCATACGCTTGGCGCTTGCGGCGTGGTCGAGAGCATTTTGTGCGTGTGGCAACTGCGCCATCGGGTCATTTTCGGGACGAAAGGTTTCGAGACGCTTGGCGTGCCTTACGCCATCAATGTTTCGGCTGAACATCAGCCAGTTACGCATGGCGATTGCTGCCTGAAAATAGCCTCTGGCTTTGGCGGTTGCAACGCTGCTATGGTCATTCGTTTGGGCGAAAAAACGTCAGAAAAAAAATCAAAAAATGTGCCGCTTCACATTTCGAGAAGCGTGAAATTGGCTTCAGATAGACATTTTGCAGAATTTATCCGCGAGGAATACAAGTCGCTCAATGCGCCAAATATGAAATTTTTCAAGATGGACGATTTGAGCAAATTGGGTTATGTGGCTGCCGAAAAACTTTTGCAAGATGTTGATTTAGAGCAAGATAGCACGCGCACTGCCATTGTCTTGGCGAACCATGCAGCCTCGCTCGACACCGATTGGCGTCATCAGCAACTGCTAAATGCGCACGAAATGGCGTCGCCGGCGGTGTTCGTCTACACGCTGCCCAACATTGTGAGTGGCGAAATCTGCATCAGGCATCACATTCAGGGCGAAAACACATTTTTTGTGCAGAACGCGCCCGATGGTTTCGCGCGCCAATATGCCGAAATGCTTTTGCAGCGCGACATTGCCGATCGCGTGATAGTGGGTTGGTGCGAATTGCTCGGCGAAAAATTCTGCGCAGATTTTGATCTGTTAGAAACAAAATAACATGGACGTGGCATGCTGCGTCCCTACAATCTGAAATCTGAAAACTTATAGGACTATGGAACAACTGATTGAACAACTGAAACAACAACTGATTGACGCACTCAATCTTGAGGAGATGACGCCTGCCGACATCGATGCTGATGCGCCACTTTTTGGCGAAGGCTTGGGCTTGGATTCGATTGATGCGCTCGAAATTATCTTGATTCTCGAACGCGAGTACGGCATTAAACTGCCCGAACCTAAAGCCGCCAAAGAGCATTTTGCTTCGGTGCGCGTGTTGGCCGAATTCATCGAGAAAAACCGCACGAAATAGCGCAAATTTTTGGTTGTATCGGCAAAAAAGATTTTCATCAAAAAGTCAGAATCTCGTGATAAAAATCACTGGCATAGGAGTCGTTTCGGCCCTTGGCGTGGGCGTTGAGAGCAATCTCGCTGCGTTGCGGGCAGGGCAGAGCGGTTTGGACGGCGTGCGGTTGTTCCAGACCAACCATCGCGTGCCTGTTGGCGAGGTGAAAATGGACAATTCTGCGCTGAAAAATCGGCTTGGATTGGACCAGAATGCCACCTTTTCGCGCACGGCACTGCTTGGTATGCTTGCTGCAAAAGAGGCGCTCAACGATGCTAAAATTGAAACGAAAAATGATCTGAAAATCGGTCTGATTTCGTCCACGTCGGTAGGCGGCATGGATCTGACCGAGCGTTTCTACCGCGATTTCATGCTCGACCAGAACAAAGGTCGACTGCGATTTGCTGCGCACCACGATAGCGCCGACAGCACGCTCGCCATTGCGCAATATTGCGGCATTGGTGACTTTTCAACAACCATCTCGACCGCTTGCTCGTCGGCCGCGAATGCCATAATGCTTGGTGCGCGCATGTTGCAGGCTGGTCTGCTCGATGTGGTGGTGGCTGGCGGCACCGATTCGCTCTGCCAATTCACGCTCAACGGCTTCAAATCGCTGATGATTTTGGACGAAAACCGCTGCCGACCATTCGACGATACGCGCGCTGGGTTGAATCTTGGCGAAGGTGCAGGCTACATTGTGATGCAACGTGCCGAACGCCCATCAGCAAAGGATTATGGCTATCTTTTGGGTTTTGCGAATACCAATGACGCACATCACCAGACTGCCACTTCGCAAAGTGGTGACGGGGCTTTTCTGTCGATGAGCAAGGCCATGCAGATGGCACACTTATCAACAGGCGAAATCGACTACATCAATGTGCACGGAACTGGCACGGGCAACAACGACGCCTCCGAAGCGGCGGCTTTGCAGCGCATTTTTGGCGATCAAATTCCGCCATTCAGTTCCACCAAAGCATTCACTGGTCACACGCTGGCAGCCGCTGGCGGAATAGAGGCGGTGTTCGCGCTTTTGTCGATTCAGCATGGCGAAATCTGGCCAAATCTGAACTTCAACACGCCCATGCACGAACTGCCTTTGATGCCCGAAACGACACTCGTCAGCGGCAAAAATCTGCAAACCGTGATGAGCAATTCGTTTGGATTCGGTGGAAACTGCGCCACGCTCATTTTTGGAAAAAACGCCACGAAATCAGACGAAAATTGGCACGAAAAACCTGTCTACATCAACATTGCCCAGTCGGACGCCACGCTCACTGACGATGTCAAAACACTGATTCCCGATGCGGCATTGCGACGTCGCATGAGCCGCTTGGTGAAGAGTGGTGTGAGCGTTGGCATGGCATGCGTGCAGCGTTGCAGTCAGCCAATCGACGCTATAATCACTGCCACGGGCTTCGGCTGCTTGGACGACAGCGAGAAATTCCTGCGCACGCTCATCGAAAACGACGAGCAACTGCTCAACCCAACGCCGTTCATTCAATCCACCTTCAACACCGTGGGCGGACAGATTGGGCTGCTGTGCAAAAATCACTGCTACAACATGACCTACACGCACCGCGGACGCAGTTTCGAGAGTGCACTGATGGACGCTATGTTGCTGATACAGAGCGGCGAAGCGCATTGCGTGTTGCTTGGCGCATTCGACCAAAACACGCCATCGCAATTGAAAATTATGGAGCGCATGGGACTTTGGCGACACGCCACAGCGGGCGAGGGCGCATACTTTTTTGTGCTTTCCGACAGCAAAACCGACGACACACTGGCGCAGATTTTCATGCCCGAATTTCTCGATCATTTGCTCGAAAATGCCGAGGTCGATTACAGCGACTGTGGCACATTCCACACTGCCTCCGCTGCCAAACTTTTCGATGCTATAACTAACGGAAAATCAAGCGGTTGCGTTTATAATTGCTACTTTGGAAAATTGCCAACGAGGATAGATTTTTCTATTTGAAGATTTGAAAATTTGAAGATTATTATTATCGCCATATTACTTCTGATTTTCGCGCTGTTGTTTGCGGCGTCGTACAGTCTGCGGCTGGGCGTGTATGTGCGCGCTGTGTGCCGTCTGGCGACCGACGAAAGGGCAGTGGTGCTCACTTTCGACGATGGTTGTGACGCTGTGCAGACGCCTAAAATTCTCGAGATTTTGCGGCGAAACAACATTCACGCCACATTTTTTCTGATTGGCGACAAGGCTGCGCAAAATCCTGATTTAGTGCGACAAATCGTTGCTGATGGGCATCGCATTGGGTTGCACACCATGCACCACCGCGGCACTTTTCCGCTGATGAGCACGCAGCGTGTGATGGACGAACTGCGCACCGAACGCGAACTTTTGGAGCAGTTGAGCGGACAACGAATCAACTTTTTTCGACCGCCGTTTGGCGTTACAAATCCGCATATTGGTCTGGCAGTGAGGCGATTAGGTTTGAAAACCATCGGGTGGAGCATTCGCTCGTACGACACCAACAGCCGCACACCGCGCGAAAAAGTGGTGCGCCACATCGAACGCCAACTGCACGCAGGAGCCATCATTTTGCTGCACGACGATCGCCCAGAAAGCGACCAATTGCTGGAAATGACGATAGAGATGTTGAAAAATAATGCTTACAAAATTGTAAGTATCTGATAAAATACTGATTATGAAACGATTAAACACTCTTTTAGTGGCGATTTTTGCCTTCGCATCTCTGCCAATTTTTGCAGAAACTGAGGCTGAAATTTTGACGAAAATAGCTCAAAATGGTGCGAAAATCAACACCATCGAGAGCCAATTTACGCAGCGCAAACATGCCAAAGCGTTGAAAAACGACATCACCGCCAATGGACGATTTTATTACCAAAAAAGCGACAAAGTTTGCATGCGCTACAGCCGTCCGCAGGGCGATTTGCTGCTGATGAACGGCGACGATTTTGTGATGATAGTTGGCGGAAAACGCAATGCCACCAATGCGCAGAGCAATCCCATGGTGAAACAGATGCGCACGCTGCTAACTGCCTGTGTAGTAGGCGATTTCGAGCGTTTGAAGACTGGCCGCAACACAAAAATTAGCGTTGTGGAAGGCGAAAATAACTATGTCTTGACGGTTGCGTTCGACGGCTCGGCAAAGAAATATTTTGCCAATGTGGTGCTGACTTTCGACAAAAAATCGCTCGCATTGCAGATCTTGCTGATGAACGAAGCCAACGGCAATTTCACCGAATATCGATTTGAAAAACCTGTTTTCAACCAAACAATCGACGCTAAAATTTTCGATATTCAGCAAAAGTAACTATTTGATACAAAATTGATTATAACAAATTGTTAAACCAAAACTTTAATATAAAAGAGCGGCTCGAAGCACTGCATTGTGTGGTGTTGATTCCGACCTACAACAACGAAAAAACGCTGTTGCAGGTGATCGACTCTGTGCATCAATACACAGATGATATAATGGTGGTGAACGACGGTAGCACCGACCGAACCGCCGAACTTTTGGCATCGCGACCCGAGGTGCGTGTGATCGGTTACGCCAAAAATCGTGGCAAGGGTTACGCTCTGAAAACCGGTCTGCGCGAAGCTTTGCGGCTTGGCTACAAAAACGCCATCACCATCGACAGCGACGGGCAGCACTATGCCGACGATATTCCCGTGTTTGTGGAGGCGGCCGAGCGCATGCCAAACACGCTGCTGGTGGGCGCGCGCAATCTGCAAGCCGAAAATATGCCGCAGAAAAACACCTTTGCCAATAAGTTTTCGAACTTTTGGTATTGGGCCGAAACGGGCATCAAACTCACCGACACGCAATCGGGTTTTAGGCTCTATCCGCTTGAAAAATTGATGCAGGCGCACTTCATCACGCAGCGTTACGAATTCGAGGTGGAAGTGCTTGTGCGTGCGGCTTGGCGCGGTTTGAAAGTGGCGAACATTCCCATTCGGGTTTACTATCCGCCCGAAGGCGAGAGAGTGTCGCATTTCCGCCCTGGGCGCGACTTTACACGAATTTCGCTGCTCAACACCGTTTTGGTGCTGATGGCGTTGCTGTTCTACTATCCGTGGCGATTTGTGCGCGCACTCACTTGGACTAACATTCGCCGATTTGTGCAACGCAACATTACGCAGTCGCCCGAAAGCAATCTGCGCATGTCGCTGGCCGTTGGATTGGGCGTCTGTTGCGGCATTTTGCCCGCGTGGGGCTATCAGATGTGGATTGCGCTGGGCGTGGCTCAGGTGGCGCGACTCAACAAATTGCTGGCCGTGGTGGCGAGCAACATCAGCGTGCCGCCCATGATTCCGTTCATTCTGTTTGGCAGTTACGCCGTTGGTTGTTGGCTGCTCGGAAACCCTATCACGCTGTTATTCAGCGAAGTAACATTCGACAGTGTGATGGTGAACCTCTGGCAATATGTGCTTGGTGCGTGCGTGCTAGCCGTGATAGCTGGTGTGGTGGCGTGGCTGGTTACTTGGTTGATTTTGAGCGTGTTCAGGAAAAGAAAAGTTGATTAGTTGATAAGTTGACGAGTTGATAAGAAGTTTGTCAAGTTCATAAAGTTTCGCATTCCACAACTTTTGCCGGGTAACTTGCTATTTTCCTCATTTGAAGATTTGAAAATTTGAAGATTGCGGGCGGTGAGCCTGTCGAACCGCCTAATTATCAATTATTAATTGTCAATTATCAATTAAA
>CAVHRT010000053.1:0-11744 GCA_963638355.1 Flexilinea sp.
TTCGACACAGCAATTTCGAGCGTTTTCCCGTCTTTCTGATAGACATAAACGCTACCTTGCGCCATGGCGCACATGCCCATGCAGAGGGCAGCAAGAGAAAAAAGTAACTTTTTCATGATCGTAAAAATTTATTGTTTCTGATTTATAAATTTCTAATTTCTGGTTATGGGCAGTGAGGTTGACGAACCACCCCAAAAATATCATCGCTGCAAAGTTAGCAATTCTTTTGCAAAAAATTGCAAGATGAAATGTTAAAAGTTAGTGTGGACAATGGAATATTTGTGTGTGTGGAGAAAAAAAAGTAATTTTGCACAAATTTTCTACCATGTGAATTTGTGCAATTTGAGTGAATATGAAGAATGGTAAGCAAATAGAAACATACTTGGCAAATACGCTTCATTTGGCAATCCACTTGTCGCGTCCGTCTAAGGAACAGGTTGAAAAACTCCCGATGATTGTCACCGATGCGTTTTATTTGATGGCTGCAGAAATGTACGGACTGCAGGTTATGTTTGTGCAGGATAAAACGGGGCGGTATAGTCCGCTGCAGTTACGAAAAATGGCAGATGTTATTATGGAGAAGATAGGCTTGCGCTGCATTTTTGTTTTTGATGCTATTGCGAGTTATAATCAATCGCGCCTGATAAAACAGGGAGTGAACTTTATTATTCCTGGTAAATTAATGTTCATGCCAGAACTATTGATTGACATTCGTCCCATGCGCAAGAGTTTTGATTTAGAGAGCAAAATGCCAGCTACGGCACAGGTGATTGTATTGTACCATCTCGAGCGTCAAACCATTGTCAACAGGACAATAGCAAGTATATCCGATATGTTGGGCGTCTCGTATGCCACTTGCAATAAGGCACTGACTTGGCTTTGTGGACACGACTTGATATCCGAGACAAAAGTAGGGAAACAGAAATTTATCTCTTTGGATATGGATAAGTGGGTAGTATGGGACAAGGCGTTACCCTATATGTATACACCTGTAGAGCGTGTCCTCTATCACGATAGTAAGGTACACTATTTGAGTGGCTATAATGCGCTTGCTCATTATTCGCATTTGGCACATACAGATGAAATAGTATGCGAATGGGATGCTCCTGTACCCCTATGCTTTACCAAGGAAGAAAACAATGTTAAAATAGAAATATGGCGTTATAGTCCAGAGGTGTTAAGCGAAACCGGTGTGGTAGATCCTCTCTCCCTATATTTGATTTTGAAGGACGATGAAGATGAACGCGTAAGCATGGAACTCGATTATATGTTACATCAAGTATTAGACAATAATGGACGGATTGAATAAATTCAAAGAGTATTTTGCAGACTATGCCGATAACTATGTTATTATTGGTGGGGTAGCGTGTGGTTTATATGCAGATATTTTTGCACAAAATCCCCGCGTTACGCACGATATAGATACGGTATTGGTAGTAGAGGCATTGACGCATGATTTTGTGGTGCAGTTCTGGCAGTTTGTTAAGGATGCCGGTTATAAAGCCCAAGAAACTAGTACGGGAAAACATGAGCATTTTCGTTTTCGTTTCCCCTCATCCGATGGCTTCCCTGAACAGATTGAGTTGTTCTCTCGTGACATTGGTTTGCTCACAACTCCTAAAGATGCGCGTTTGACACCCATCCCGATGGATGAGGATTTGTCAAGCCTATCTGCTATTTTGATGAATGACGCATACTACCACTATACTATTGCTCACAGTGAATTGATTGATGGCGTGCATGTGGCAAAGCCGGAGAGCCTTATTTGCCTCAAATGTCGTGCGTATGTCGATTTGGCAACTCGTCGTGCAGAAGGTGAATCAATAGATAGTCGCAAGGTTAACAAGCATAAGCGTGATGTCTTTCGCATGGTCGCGATGTTGGCTGCAAATCAAAGCTTTGCTCTTCCTTATGACCTTTACCAAGATATCCTTGCTTTTGCAGATAGGGTTCGCTTAGACATGCCCAATACTGATATGTTGAAAGCCATTGGCATTCATAACTCTACTGCCGAAGACATGCTACATCGTCTTCTCGATACCTTTACGAAAAAGTAATGCATGGAATCTATCGTAGCCTCCACTAAAAAAGCCGACAACGCACCATTTTAGTATATTCTTATGTGGACAAAAACAACAAGAGCAGCCGAAATCTCGGCTGCTCTTGTTGTGTAATATGGGTATGGGCAGCCCCTATAAACAGGCGCACGCCATCCTCGTATACTTTTGCAATTAGTTGCTCCTTATACCTGTTTGTTTGAAGAGAAGGGAGTGAGTATTCTATTGGCAGACAGGGCGGATAGTTCGACCATAGTAGCGTTCGTAGTCGAGCACGTACTGGTTGTCCGAATTAAAGTAGACGCTCCACGCTCTGTACGGAAAGTTCTCACCAAGGGATGCAGACCTGTAGAAGCCGCTCGAGCCCCCAATGCCGAGACTCGTGCCATTGCGAAAACCCGCAGCGGGGAGGAAAATAGAATTGCCATTCGTCTTACTTGTTACCAAGTAACCATTGACATTATTCTGAGTTGTCCATGTCCATGTACAGTTGTTTTTCAACTCTATTAATTCTGCCTTTGTCGGCATACGCCATGCTCCACCCCAAATCGTATGAGCGGCATCATCCTCTAAGTCTAATGTGGTCTTATTATCTATGAAGTCGTTATTACCGTATGTGGTATTATTACAATACTTTGTAAGTGTGTTGGAACTGCCATTTGCATACTTGTAGGTTGACCATGAGTAGTCCTCTTTGGTAGTAACTTCACCCCATGCATAATAGTTGCCATATCCTTCGGGGGTCGTTGCACCAACATTGCATGATGCCCATTTAATGCCACTTGGTAGACCGAGATCAACTGCGAGTACTCCATCGGGCGTATGGTCGGCAACGGGGATATAGATGGTGTCGTGTTGAACGACTGTGACGGTCTTAATAACGGTATCGTGGACAGCGCGTGGAAGGATGAAGTGAAAGGTATCAGATTCCGCAATAGTGCTCGGGAACGTCAAACTATCCACATTCACAATGGGCATTCCAAACTGTACACGACCATTATTCCAGACCACCTGATTGGTCTGCGAATATGACAACAGACTGCAGGCAATCCCTGCCAACAAAAAGAAGAACTTCTTCATATTATTAGAATTTTATTGTTTAACTTACCGCGCTATCTTTTTACTTTATTTAAGCGCACAAAGTTACACATAATATTTGAACCCTGCAAATATCCTGTATATCTTGCTTTTAAGATGATTTGTGGATTTTTTGCAACCAGATTCAAATAAAAACCGCAAATGCGCTCCCACATTCGTGCGGAGCGCGGATTGGATTGTGGGTAGGGTCTGCCTGCCAATTTATACTGCAAAAGTACTTCACGTCTTCAATACACCAAAAGACTCTGAAAAATCTCCACCCGTGCGGGTAGTATTTTTCATGGCTGCTTTTGTTTGTATCCCAAATGCGGACAAATTACTCGGTCGAATGGCAAAACAGAAAAAGAGAAGTCGCTTACTACAAAGAGAAGCAGTAGTAAAATTCTGTCGCATTATTCCTCTGCAAACTGCATCAAATGAGCAACCTGTACAAAATAGTCATTCGACCAAATATCCAATTGGTGACGATCTACGACAAATGATTCCACATCGGCTTTCACTTGAGCGATGTTGGTGGTTTGTAACCTCCCTAACAATAGCGACATAAATTGTTCCTTAGTCATATCTTCACCATTAAATTGCAGAATACGCTCATGCAGATGTGACCAACTGAGTTGAACTCCATTACGTACATACCACTCAAAGTCATACCAATCACGACCTTTGACACGATTTTTCCAATTGCGGAAAACCAATGCGTGCATCTTGCCTGCAAACAGATCCGATAAAGTAAAACAACGCGTCATAAAAGAGTAGGGCTGCATCAATAGTTTTTGCTCGGTATGGAAATGCAATGGCGGATTCACATCTACTTCAATCTTAATTTTCAAACTCTTTTCTGTTTGAAACGACAAATCGTATACATCCGTAGTGTCTTTCAAAAAAGCAGATTCCACTTTGCCAAAATTACGCTTGTCTTTCTTTGTGATTTCCACCTTTCTTCCGGCTAATTCAAACTCTTTAATCACTATCGGGAAAAAAGACTCAAAAAGGAAAGCATCGTTTGGCTGCAATAGCGAAAAATCCATGTCTTCTGAAAAGCGTTGCAGCCCATGAAAGATACGAAGACAAGTGCCGCCATAGAACGCTGCTTGTTCAAAAAATCCAGCGCGATATAATCCTGCCAATGCAATCTGTTGCATCACCTCTTGATGCGCTTTGCGCTCATCACCTGTGTAACGAGCCAACATTTGTTCATATATTGTCATTACGAAGAATTTTTGCAATATTCAACAACGCTTTACTCTTCTTGCTTACTGTTGCAATACGCTCAAACACAGCGGCATCCATCTTGTAGAAGGCGTCCATGTCCAATCGTAAGTCTTGCTCTAGATATTCAAGTATCTCTTTTTTGTACCGAAGTCGTATGCCCGAAGTAAGTATCACCAAATCGGCCAGCGCTTTCTCTGGCGATGCTATTTGAAAACTCACATCCTTTTCTGTTTGAATGCAGATGTCCAGAGGATAATAGTCGATGGGAATATGTCGATATGAGAAACGCCCAAGCGCATTCTCAAACTCTTTAGATCGTAGCGTGCTTACCGATATCACACTTTCTACATGTTCTGGTATAAGCCCATAATACCGCAGAGCAGACTCGCATGACACATACGACGGTCCATATAGATGATTCGCCACAAGGAAAAGATTGGGATTGCCATTGGCAGTAATATACAATCCTCGTTTCAACCGAACCAACTCGCCCTTTTGCTCCATGTCAAGTATCTTTTGCATAGGAGCCTTAAATCCATTCAGGTACGAGGATAGCACATCGATGGTCATTGGAATTGCAGGTACAGTCATAGTCTTTACGAATTTGCCTGCAAAAGTAGTCAAAATATTCCAAGTAAACAAGAATATTCTTTGTTTTCGTGTTAAAAAATGACTTTCCGTTGTGTTTGTTGAAGATATTTAGACCTATAGGTCAAAAATCTTTTGCGCTGTTCGAAAAAAAACCGCTCCATGGTTGGTGGAGCGGCTTGGATAGCACTTGTTGGCAGAAAAAGGTGCGCTATTTTTTGATGAAGCGTTCGGTTGTGCAGCCGTTTTCGCCATCGAGTTGCAGCAGGTAAACGCCCTGTGGCAATGCCGAAATATCGATGTGCGTGGTGCTGCCGTTGGCCGATTGCGTGAGCCAAATACGCCCATCGACACCAAGAATGCTGATAGTGCCTTCGGCGGCGGTTACGTTCAAGTAGTGTGTTGCTGGGTTCGGGTAGAGGCTTACGTTCGTTTCCAAATGGCGATTGTCGGTTGTGGGTTGACTTACCCACTCGTAGGCGCCGATGGTGGGCACAGCCGCACGCGCACGCCCTGTGATGTCGGTAGTGATGAAATCCAATGCCTTGGCACTGACCAAATTGCCCTTGTCCTTCGGACGAAGCACATCGTCGGACTCAAAGGTAACCGCCTCGCTGATGTCGCTGGTGCTGCCTATGGCCGTGCGCCATTCGGCGATGTTGGAGTACTCGGTAGTACCTATCTTACCGAAGTTATCGCCTTCGGAATAGAGCAGGTTGTTGTCGAAAACCGTTACATACGCTTTGCTTGGAGTCCATACCGCATCCAACTTGCTGCTATAGAATATGTTGTTAATGACCTGAAAATTCGAGCCTTTACCGCCAATATGTAGTGCATAAGTATTGTCGCCTGTGGTGCGCACGGTGTTGTTAGCAAGAATCACATTAGTCTGCGCTTTGGTTTCAATGCCATATGATGTACTTGTAGCAGTGCAGTGCAAATCCACTACATTGTTATAAATGTGAATGGGCTTTCCTTCGGTGGCAGTATTGGCGCGCAGATAGAGGCCATAGCAAGCATTGGTACTAAGATTTATGTAAATATTATTGTTGCTAATCTGTCCACCTTCCGTCAATGTTACATCAACAGCCCATGTACTCTTGTTTCCTTCCAAAGTTTTGCTAACGCTATTTCCATCAACAATAGCATCAACTTCGCCACCTGAGATATAAATAGATTGAGAACCTTGGCGCTCAAAGGTGTTGCCGATGATATGTGCGCCAATCTGTTTAGTGGAATAGTTGCCGCTTACACTTACGCCCATGTAACTACCCTTGAGCAGCGAATGGCTGAGCGTGAAATAGTTGTTATTGGTCTTTTCGTCTTTTGCGTAGGCATATACCAATTTTATATTGGTGCTGCTAGTGTTCTCGGCACGGTAGATATAGCAATTGTCGATGGTAATATGCTCGGACTTGTTGTCCACAAGCACGACGGTGTGGTAACTTTCGTCGCCAGTGGTCAGCGTCAGGTCGCTGAGCGTGATGTAGTCTGCACCGTGGATGGTGAAGACACCCTGCGTTTCGTCGCCCGCCGAAGACGACTGCGCCACATATTTGTCGTAGGTAATTACCACATCTTTGCGGTTGCCCGTGAGCGAGCGTAAAGTAACGCTGTGGTCGGCCGAGATGCCACTCACTTCGGGCATGGTAACTTTCTCGTTGTAGGTGCCCGATTCGATGAGGAATGTTACCGCACTCTCGATGCCGTATTGCAGCGCATCGACGGCGGCTTGTAGGGTGGCAAAGTCAGCCTCGGCACTTGCTCCTACGCGGTAGGTGCCGTGCAGTCCGCCAATGACTTTGAACGAAGCCGTAACCGTGTTTTTCGGTTGCGTAGCCGCTCCGTTCACCGACACGGTCTTGAACGTGGCGGTAGCGGTGCTGTTCTCTTCGGTGTCGGCGGGGATATCCAATGTAATCCAGTAGTAGTGCGTACCGCGCTCGCTGATGGCATCGGCTGCCGTTACCTGATTGGTGGTGCCAAACGAATTGAGTGTGCCTGTCTTGTAGATTTTCACGGCGTCGGCACCAAAGGTGTTTTCGACCACAAAGTTGTCAATTGACAGCGGTGTGCGGTCGCCCGACACATGCATAGCCGCGCAAAGCACCTTCACATCCGTACTGCCGCGCAGGACCACATCGCCCGACACATCGCTCACCACGACGGAGTCCAGTGTGAGGGGTTGCAACTCGTGGCAGGTAACCTCTATCTCCCAACCATCGGTCGCAATAGAGCCTTTGCTCTGGAAATTCACCGTGAGTGCGCCACTCTCGTCGCTTGAGATGATGACTATTTTGTCAATCTCTTTGGTGTAATAACTCAGACTGACATCGGCTTGGTCTTTCGTCGCGTTGCCATAGTAGATATAGAAGTAGTCGGCACCCGTTACCGCCCATTTGCTCACTTTCAGTTGAATGGCGGTATTCGCCACTGTCGGAACGAATGTTACCGTGCCGCTTGTGCCGACGGTTATCTTGCCGTCTTGTCCGCCGTCGTCGTAGAAGAGCAGCGTGTTCTCATCTACATTCACGGTGTTCGTGCCAGTTTGCAGCAGATAGATATTGCTTACGGTGCGTCCGTGGTCGGGCAGTGTAGGCGCCAGCGCGTTACCGCCTGCCGTTATCTGCAGGCTCTCGAATTTCACAACGGTGTTGAATGCGGCATTCTCCTTCACATTCACCGCCAAGGTCATGGCATTGGTACCTTCGACCAAGGTGAGGTCGGGCGTGAGGGTCAGTTCGGTAGTCCCCGCCGTTACTTCGGCTTGGGCGATCACTTGGTCGTCCTGCAACAGCACCACCGAGTCGAGGGCGGTGGCACAAGCACTGTTCAGCGTTACCTTTACGCTGTTCACCGCGAGGGGTGTCAGTGTGCCTTCGGTGGTGATGGCGACATCGATGAGCGCAGCATGTTTCTGGTTGCGCACCACGGCTTTGGTCGAGGCTACTTGCAACTCCGTGGTCTTCACCGTCATGGCGACGGGCGTGTACTCACTCACGGTGGCGTGCCAGCCCTTCCCGGTGTAGTACGACTGGTCTGTGTTGGCATTAAAGACTACGGTGATAGCACCGTCCTCCGAGGTGGAGCGTATCTTGCCCGGACCTATGTTACAGTTGGTAGCGTCAGCCTGCCACAGCAGTTCGCCCGTGGTGTCTGCGCCAGCGTAAATCTTGTAGTCGGCGCGTATCCCGTAATAGGAAGACGACGAGTACGCTACCGCAAAGTCGGCAAAAGTCATTTCGATGATATTGCCTGCGGTAGTTGGCACAAAGGTAGTGATTTGGTCGCCCTTTTCGGCTTTGTAGTTACTGTTGTATGCGCTCGCCACGGTGTGCGTATAGGTCCATTGGTCGTACACGCCGATGGTCTTTGTACCGATCACCGAGTGCCATACATTGGCAACGGTCAGCGCGCCTTCGGGGGTGGTAAGGTCGGTATATTCCGTTTCATCGCCGAATACGGCTTTGGTGCATTGGGCGTCCACTTTGCTGTCGTTCCGTGCAGCAGCGGCTATGTCGTAGGCAAGGTGCAGGTAGTTGTCACCCTCGCGCAGGGTAATGCCTTCGCTGGTAGTGATGGTGATTTCATCGCCGTTCACCGTCGCCTCGCCCACCTTGGTGCCGGTAGCAAAGGTGCTGCTTGCGCCCGTGTAGTAGAGCGTGGCTTTGCTTATTTGTGCGGCAGTTCCGTTGGCGTTGAAGGTCATGGTCTTCAGCACTTTCGCCGGCTCGGTGTTCTCGGTTGTCAAGTCAATGGTCAGCATCGGCACATCGGTCGTAGTGGCAGCCACGCTCGCGCTACTTGCGCGTACCACGCTGCTGCCCGTGATGGTCATTGCCACCGGCTCAAACTCACTTGCTACACCCTCGAAACCGTTGCCTTGGTAGTAACTCGAGGGTGTCAGGCTCTTTAGGTAGAGGGTTAGTGCGCCGTTGGAAGCGGTACTTTTCAGCACGACATCAGCAGGCTTGTCCTTCTCGGCGGTGTACAAGACTTCGGCACTCGTTGCATCGCCGTTGTAGATTTTCAGTACATCCTGATTGCCTACGCTCACCGCCGAGGAGGTGTAGAAGATATTGATATTTTTCAAATCGAGTTGCACTTTCTTGCCTTCGGTAGTGGGCAGGAAAGTAACCCACCCTTCAAAGTTATTGCTGATTTTCCCTTCCACGCCGCCATCGTCATAGAATTTGATATTTCTATCGACCTTCACCGTCAGTTTCTGCCCGTTTACCATTAGGATGAGGGGTTGCACGGTGAGTGTGGCGGGTGTGGTGGTGGTAAGTGCGGTGTAGCCGTTGGCGGTGGCGATGCCCGTGAGGGCGAGTGTGGCTTGTGCGTCTATGGCAGCCGTGCCGAGAACATCGCCGCCGATGCAGTAGCGATTCTCGCCCGCGCCGAGGGGTTGGACGGTCGTTGGCGTAATAGTGTATGTACCATTGTTTTCGCTGATAGTACTCTCAATCTCGGTGAGTGTGGTGGTGCGCTCGGCATTGCCTGCATACAGTTTCAGGGTCGTAGGGTCAAACACCATGCCGTCTGTCTGTGATAGCGTGAAACTAATGCTCGTCAGTGCATCGGGATTAGCAAAACCCTCCGTGGTGATGTTTACTGCCCCCAAGGTAATACCTTGCTTTCCCGAATAAATATCGTCCTTCACCTCAGTGTAGTCGGTGGTCGCCAAGGCGATGGTCATGTCTTTTATCTCTACGGCGCGTACTGTAGCCTTCCAACCCTTGCTTTCGTACGGGTCTTTGAAATACAAACAGCAACTCAAGGCTCCCGTTGCATCCGTAGAGGTGTAGGTAAGATTGGAGTAAGTGCCGGTCAGTGCGACAAGCAGGTTATCGTTCGTCGGAAACTTGCCATCTGCAGTAACGCCAGAACCTGTCGTCGGGTAAGTAACGCTTGTCGTGTCGAAAACACCGTTGTACAAGTACAGTTTTGCATCGTAGTTATCGCTGTATCGCTTCAACTCGAATTCCTCGAACACGATTTGAATGGCGTAGTTCTCCTGAGCCGGCTTGAAGATAGTCGTAGCGAATGCGTTGTTCGTACCTCCTGTTTTCATACTCTCCGTGCCTTTGTAGTCGTAGTAGGTGATGGGGTTGTCCTTGTCCACCGTTACGACCTGTTTACCGAACTGCGTCATAAGCACATCTTCGGCTCTGCCTGTCAGCGTTGCGAGAGCCAAAAGCCCCCACAGAAAAAATCTCTTTTTCATCTCTTTTTTTGTTTTTTTGTGATTATTTTTTTTGTCTGTTTATCGAAATAATAAATATGGTGTATCGGTTGAAAATGGTGGCGTCTTAACGAGGGCGAATCACTAAAACCCCACTATTTGCCCACACCGAAAGTACGCTTTATGGCAGAAATCCAACTTTTGGCACAGGCAGTAATAAACGCAAAAAAAATGGCTGTCCGACGAAAATCAAACAGCCAAAAATTGGTATATGCACACGCCACAACCCAAACGCACAATGTGCGTCGGTGGCGGTCATCAGTGCGCTCTATTCCTCGAAAGCGTGCTTGATTATCAGTGCATTGGCAGGTCTTCTGACTCGTTACGGCTTTTGGCACCTTCCCACAAAAGTTTATTTTGCAGTGGCTTTTTGCCTTGACCTTTTATTGTAACTTACAGCAGCGGGTCTGTTCAGGATTCGCACCTGATTCCCTTTTAATTCCACGCCCAGCGGCGCAGAAACCGAATGCCTTGCAGTATGTACAGTCATCTATCGTTCCATCGAACGACACCGCAAAGATACGATTTTTTTAATGAACAATGAATAACAACCACGAATAATTACCTAATTAACTAATTTTCAACCAGTTAATTATTTGAAATTTTGAAGATTTGCGGTTCGGCAGGCTCACCGCTCACTATTATTCATTTTTTTTTGTAGCTTCCTGTTCCGTTTCCCCGAAAAAATCATTGAATTATTGATTCATTGAGTTATTTTTCAACCATACCCCTGCTCCGCAGGTACTCCCCTTGAAAAGGGGAGAGGGCAGAACCAACTTGGGCGCATTCCTGTCTCCTTTGCAAGGGGACGAGAAAAACGATAGTTTTTCGGAGGGGTTAGAAGAGTAAATCTACAAATAACCAAATCTGCAAAAACATAGGAACATAGAAGCAGCGCGTAGCGCAAAAAACTATTCAAACCTTATCACACAATCACCGCTATCTCATCGGGAGAATCGCTGATGTGGGCGGGGACGAACTGCCCGTTATTACTGTAATTTTCATAATGTTATTGTTATGCTTCGTGATTGAGTAAAAAACGATGCAAATCAAGGCTTAAATAATCAATGCATTGCAGGGCTATCGTTCTCTGAGCAGATGTTTGATGGCGGTGATGGGGTGATACAATATCATTCGTGGGCCTGACCATCGCATTACTTTGCGTATCTGTTCTCTCATCTCGGGGCGGTAGCAGTGGACGGGGCATTTTCTGCAGGTGGTTTTGCCCTCGCCGAACTTGCAATGCTCCAGCCGCGCCTTGGCATACTGCAACAGTTCAGCACATGCGGGACACAGTTCTTTGTTTCCCTCCTTCTTTCTGCAATACAGGCGTATCATTTGCTCTACGACCCGCTGTTCTTCTTTTATTCTGCTCATTTCAAAGTCGGTAAATCCACTCGTGAATCATACAGGCTTGCGGCAATGGACTCACCAGAATGCAAAGATAGCTCTTTTCTGTCAACATTCGACAGCCTTGCGTAAAAGTTCATTCCCCGAACAGCGCTCCCACTGTCGTGCGGAGCGCGGATTGGATTGTGGGTAGG
>CAVHRT010000054.1:0-11609 GCA_963638355.1 Flexilinea sp.
AACCAGAAACAATTAGAAATTTTTTCCCTCACGTACTCCGACTATAGCGTTAATTTTTGCGATAAGCGAGCGCAGAGCCAAACTCGTTTGAGCTATGCCGAGCGTAGCAAAAATCTTGCGAAGCAAAAACTCATCAACTTATCAACCCATCAACTCATCAACAAGAAAATGTCCAGTTCCAATTTTGTAGATTACGTAAAGATTTTTTGCCGTTCGGGTAAGGGCGGCGCGGGTTCGGCGCATCTGCACAGAGCCAAGTATCTGCCCAAAGGCGGTCCCGACGGCGGCGATGGCGGTCGTGGTGGACATGTGATTTTGCGCGGCAACAAGAGTTATTGGACGCTCATTCACCTGCGGTATGCGCGCCATGTGTTTGCTGGCGATGGCGAAGGCGGCGGCGAGAGTCGCAGTTTTGGTAAGCAGGGCGAGGATAAGGTGATAGAGGTTCCATGCGGCACCATTGCCTACGATGGCGATACGGGCGAATTCTTGGCCGAGATTACCGACGATGGTCAGGAGATTGTGCTGCTGAAAGGCGGTCGCGGTGGCTTGGGCAACTGGCATTTTCGCACGCCAACCAATCAGGCACCACGCTACGCACAGCCCGGCGAGCCGCGCGTGGAGCGCACCATCATTTTGGAACTGAAAGTGTTGGCCGATGTTGGTTTGGTAGGTTTTCCGAACGCAGGCAAATCGACACTGCTGTCGGTGGTTTCGGCAGCAAAGCCAGAGATTGCCGACTACCCTTTCACCACGCTAGTGCCGAACCTTGGCATTGTGTCGTATCGCGACAGCCAATCGTTTTGCATGGCCGATATTCCCGGAATAATTGAAGGCGCCGCCGAAGGTAAAGGCTTGGGGCTGAGGTTCTTACGCCACATCGAGCGCAATTCGATATTGCTTTTCCTTGTGCCTGCCGATGCCGACGACATCGAACGCGAATATCGCATCTTGTTGGGCGAATTGGAAAAATATAATCCCGAATTGGTGGAGAAACAGCGCATTTTGGCAATTTCGAAATGCGACATGGTAGACGATGAGATGATGGCGCAGATGCGCGAAAAACTGCCGAAAGATGTGCGCACGGTTTTCTTCTCGTCGGTGTCGGGATTTGGGCTCGATACGCTAAAAGACATGCTTTGGGAAGAGTTGAACAAGCCCGAAAATCGTGTGGAAACCATTTCACACCATAATATAGAGGTGCATCCGACCACCAAAGAGGAGTTAGAAGACGAAGAGGAGGAATTCCGCACCATCTACGGTGTAGAGCGTCGCGAAGCCGAAATCCCATACGATGTAGCGTGGGATTCGCCGGAAAACCTCAAGAAAAATTAGGAGTGAGGAGTGACTCCAATTAAGAATTATGAATTTAGAATTTAGAATTATTCGCGATACAGTTGGACAATATGGGTTTTGACCATGACTTTTGACGATGACTATGACCATCGGCGACCAAAGCCAACTGCAGAAAGTCGTGGATACCGCAATCTGAAATTTGGAATCTGAAATCTGAAATTTAAAATAATGATCTCATTATCAAAACTATACGAACTTTTTCTTGCACACCCGCAGGTTACTACGGACAGTCGCACTTGTCCCGAGGGGTCGATTTTTTTTGCGCTGAAAGGCGAATCGTTCGACGGCAATCGCTTTGCGCAGGCGGCTCTGGACAAAGGTTGCGCCTACGCTGTGATAGATGAGGCAGAATTTGCAACCAACGAGCGCACGCTGCTAGTGGACGATGTGCTGACGACGCTGCAACAGTTGGCGCGACATCACCGAATGCAACTCGGTCTGCCCGTGGTGGGAATTACGGGAACCAACGGCAAAACCACCACCAAAGAGTTGGTCGCCGCCGTTTTGAGCGAAAAATACAATGTCCACCGCACGCAGGGCAACCTGAACAATCACATTGGCGTGCCGCTCACGCTGCTTGGGCTGACCAAAGAGCATACGCTGGCGGTAGTCGAAATGGGCGCGAGTCACCCTGGCGAAATTGCCGATTTGGTGGAACTTGTCCGTCCCGATTGCGGTCTGATAACCAATGTTGGCAAGGCGCACCTCGAAGGTTTTGGCTCGCTCGAAGGCGTGCTGCGAACCAAAGGCGCGCTCTACGACTATCTGCGCAAAAATGGCGGCAACATTTTCATCAATCAGAAAAATGCGTTGCTGCAGAGCATTGCTAGCGGCATTGCTGCCACCTCGTACGCGCTCGATGCCGATGCCGATGTACAGGGGCATGTGGACGATTGTTCGCCGTTTGTTACGCTCAGTTGGCAGCGCCGCGGAGGCAAAAAGCACACAGTAAAAACGCATTTCGTGGGCATTTACAACGCCGAAAATATGCTGGCTGCCGTGACTGTGGGACTGCATTTTGGCGTGGAAGAGAACGCCATTTGTCACGCGCTGGAAAATTATGTACCGCAAAATAATCGTTCGCAGTTTGTGCAGTCGGAGCACAATCGTTTGGTGGTGGACGCCTACAATGCCAACCCCACGAGCATGATGGCTGCGCTCGACAATTTTGCCGCCATGCAGTTGCCGCACAAAGTGGCGATTCTTGGCGATATGCTCGAACTTGGCGCGCAAAGTTTGGACGAGCATCGCAAAATAGCCGACTACCTCGCAAAAGCCGATTTTGAGCAGACATTCTTGGTCGGCACGCAATTTGCGCAAGTTTCAGAGAATCGGTTTCAGACTTTTGCAAATGTCGACGAGTTGAGCGAGTTTTTGCAACATAATCCGCTGATTGACAAGACGATACTAGTGAAAGGTTCGAACGGAATTCATCTCACAAAACTTTTGCCGATGCTTTGAAAAAAATCTGCGACATAGTGTTCTCGCTGTTGTTGGCAACGGTATTCGCAGGGTGTAAAAATCAAGCTACGACCTCCATTCCATCGACAAAAGTTGAGTTGGAATTCAACATTTTACGCGACACGCCGCAACTGAACGCTATGGGCAATGTAGCCACTTTCATCAAGCCGAAAAAAAGCGGTCAATACTTGGGCTATGGCGGCGTGGTGGTTTTTCATAATTTCGATGACAGTTTTGCAGCTTACGACCTTGCCTGCCCCAACGAAGTGGATCCACAAGTACGCCTGAATGTCGATAGCATCGTGGGCGAAGCCATCTGCCCCAAGTGTGGCGCAGTGTTCGACATTGGTTATGCTCGCGGCTATCCCGTGCAAGGCGATTGCAAATACATTATGCGACCATACAACATTTTGGTGTCGGGGTATGATGTGAGGGTGTACAACTAGTAGCAAGATTTGAGTAGCAAGTAGCAAGAGAAATTGACAATTGACAATTGATAATTGATAATGCGCGATTCGACTGCTCACCGCACAATTTTCAAATCTTCAAATTTTCAAATCAGAAACTATTTTTAACGCAGATATTATTCATTTTTCAATCTTAATTCAAAATAAGGAATGCCGACTCCATCGCAACGCGGTCTGTTGATGCCGCAATCGCCAATTCGTAAACTTGCTCCGCTGGCCGACAAAGCCAAGGCTCGCGGCGTGAAGGTTTATCACCTCAACATCGGTCAGCCCGACCTGAAATCGCCCCAAACGGGTCTCGATGCGCTCAAAAAAATTGATCGCACCGTGCTAGAATACAGTCCGAGCGACGGTTTCAAAAGTCTGCGCATGAAAATGCTGAACTACTACAGCCGTTTCAACATCGATGTGAGCGTGGACGACATCATCATCACGGCTGGCGGCTCGGAAGCGGTGCAGTTTGCCTTTATGAGCTGTCTGGATCCGGGCGACGAGATCATCGTGCCAGAGCCTGCCTACGCCAACTACACGGCGTTTGCCATTGCCGCTGGAGCCATTGTGAAACCCGTAGTTTCGAGCATCGACGAGGGTTTTGCGCTGCCGCCCGTTTCGGAATTTGAAAAACTGATAACGCCCAAAACCAAAGGCATTCTCATCTGCAATCCGAACAACCCAACGGGCTACCTCTACACCCGCAAAGAGATGAATCAGATTCGCGATTTGGTGAAAAAATACGACCTTTACCTCTTTTCCGACGAGGTTTATCGCGAATTTTGCTACACTGGTGCGCCCTACATTTCGGCATTTCACTTGGACGGCATCGAAGATAATGTAATCTTAATCGACTCAGTATCAAAACGTTACAGCGAGTGCGGCATTCGTATTGGTGCATTGGTTTGCAAAAACAAGACAGTTCACGAGAGCGTCATCAAGTTTTGCCAAGCGCGCCTCAGTCCGCCGCTCATCGGCCAGATAGTGGCAGAGGCTTCGATGGACACGCCGCGCGAATATCTCGACGAGATGTACAACGAATATGTGGAGCGCCGCAAGTTCCTGATTGACGGGCTGAACCGCATTCATGGCGTCTATTCGCCAATTCCGATGGGCGCGTTCTACACCGTGGCGAAACTACCAATCGACGACAGCGACAAGTTTTGCGCGTGGCTGCTCTCCGACTTCGACTACGAGGGTCAGACCGTGATGATGGCGCCAGCGTCGGGTTTCTACACATCGCCTGAGCACGGTCGCAACGAGGTGCGCATTGCCTACGTTCTCGAAAAAGAGGAACTGCGCAAAGCCCTTGTAGTGCTGCAAAAAGCCCTCGAAGCGTACCCGGGAAGAGTTGACTAAAAATTACCTAATTATTTAATTTTCAATTATTTAATTAGACTATGACTTTTGACGATGACTATGACCATCAATAACCACAACAAACTGCAGAAAGTTGTGGATACCGCTAATCTGAAATTTGAAATTGGGTTATTTTGGAAAAACGAGAAACAGAAATATACGCTGAGAATACCATTTTGGTGGGATTGGTAACGCCGCAGCAGAACGATGAGCGTTCGCGCGAGTACCTCGACGAGTTGGCTTTTTTGGCCGAGACGGCTGGTGCTTTGCCCGTAAAACGCTTTGTTCAGCGGCTCGACTACCCTAATCCGCGCACTTTTGTTGGGCAGGGCAAATTGGACGAAATCCGCCAATTCATCGTCGAGCACGAAGAGGTTGGCATGGTCATTTTCGACGATGAACTATCGCCACTGCAGTTGCGCAACATCGAAAAAGAGTTGAAGGTGAAGGTGCTCGACCGCACAAGCCTCATTCTCGACATTTTTGCCAAGCGCGCGCAGACGGCTCATGCCAAGACGCAGGTAGAACTGGCTCAATGCCAGTACATGCTGCCGCGCCTCACGCGCCTGTGGACGCACCTCGAGCGTCAGCGGGGCGGCATTGGCATGCGTGGTCCTGGCGAAACGCAGATAGAGACCGACCGCCGCATCATTTTGAACAAAATTTCGCTGCTGAAACAGCAGTTGGCCGCCATCGACAGGCAAAAAGCCGTGCAGCGCAAAAATCGCGGCAAAATGGTGCGCGTGGCGCTGGTTGGCTACACCAATGTGGGCAAATCCACACTGATGAACCTGCTGAGCAAGAGCGATGTGTTTGCCGAAAATAAGCTTTTCGCCACGCTCGACACCACCGTGCGCAAGGTGATTGTGGACAATCTGCCATTTCTGCTGACCGACACCGTCGGGTTCATTCGCAAACTGCCCACGAACCTTATTGAATCGTTCAAATCGACCCTCGACGAGGTGCGCGAAGCCGATCTGCTGGTGCATATTGTCGATATTTCGCACCCAAATTTCGAGGAACAATACGATGTGGTGAACGCCACATTGGCGGAGATTAACAACAAAGAACAGAAACCTACCATTCTGGTTTTCAACAAGATAGATGCTTTCACGCACACGCCGCAAGATGCCGACGACCTTGGCGAAAAACGCCGCGAAAACTACAGTCTCGAAGAGTTGGAACGCATGTGGATGGCGCGTTTGGGCAAAGATTGCATCTTCATTTCCGCTCGCGAAAAAGATAACATCGATGCGCTGAAACAGTTGCTCTACGAGCGTGTGAAGCAGATTCACGTAACGCGTTTCCCGTACAACGATTTCCTTTTCGAAAAATACGACGACACTACTGACGAAGAATGATGATGCGTTGGCTTCTGACAACTGCACTGTGGCTGACTGCCTGCGTTGCCATTGCACAGCCTGCCGCCTTGCTCGACAGCCTTTCGGATGCCGCCCTCGAGGCGTGGCTCGAACAACATGCCGATGGCGAAACAGCATCGAATGATTCCACAAAACTTACTGAAAATCAGCAAGATACAGTTGAACTGATCATTGCTGACACATTGCCAAGCATTCCACTGATTTCGGCCGAAGAGATGGATTCCATTCATCGCCGAGCGGCAGAGAAAGCCCAGAGCAATCCACTTTTCATCGACGAATGGGTGGCTGGGCATCGTTCGGAGCCAAGTAGCGAAATTGACCGTCTGCGCAGCCAAGCGCGCGCCGCGGTTTTTCGCGAAAATCCTGATGTGTACGCCTATCACGAATCGCAGTTGCCCAACATCGACGAGATAAAACGCCGTCGCGACAAGGTGGAGAAAGACCGCGTGAAAGTGGTGGAAGTGCCAACCGTGAAAATCGACAAATTGGCAAAGATAAAGCCCGAAACCTCGCCGTGGAGTTACAGCGGCGATGTGCAGATGCAATTTTCGCAAAACTACTACTCGAGCAACTGGTACACCGGCGGCGAAAGCAGCATGGCGGCCTATTTCTTCTTCAAATTCAAGTCGGGTTACACATCGGACATGATTCAGTGGGACAATCTGGTGGATGTGAAGATGAGTTTCAACACCGCCGCCAGCGACACGCTGCGCAAATTCCGTGTGAACGACGATTTGGTGAAAATCACCTCAAAACTTGGAGTGAAAGCCTTCAAGAGCGAGAAGTGGTTCTATTCAGCCGATTTTGAGTTTTCAACGCCGCTATTCAACACCTATGTAAAAAATTCGTACGAGCGCGTCACTGGACCATTTTCGCCTGTGCGAGTCGATTTTTCAGTCGGTCTCGACTTCAAATACAACAAAGAACTCTCCATTCAGTTGCTGCCGCTGTCGTACAAAATGCTGCATGTGGCCGACACCACCGTGCGCGCTGGCGTGAGCAAGAGCATTGCCGACAAACAGGGCATTCCCGAAGGGAAAAAGACGAAAAACGACCTTGGCAGTCGCATAAAACTGAAGTGGGAACACGCATTCATTCGCGAGGTGAAGGTGGAGACCAATCTTTCGTTTTACACCAATTATAAGGGTATAGAATTCGATTGGGAGATTGTGGGCAACTTCATCATCAACCGTTTTTTGTCGGCGCGCGTGTCGCTCAATCCGCGCTACGACTCCACCATCACACTCTCCGACGGCTCTGATCCGCGCATGCAGTTCAAAGAGTTGGTGAGCGTGGGATTTAGGTACAAATTCTAAAATAGTTAGGAATGAGGAGTGAGGAGTGAGGAATTTTTCAATTGATAATTGACAATTGATAATTGACAATTTCGCAGTCTGCTGTGGTTACCGAATCTGAAATCTGAAATTTGAAATTTGAAACTTAGGAAATGGAACATACAAACTTAAAATCGTGGGCCGACGATGACCGTCCGCGCGAAAGGCTGCTACAACACGGTTCTGCCGCCCTGAGCGACGTGGAACTGCTTGCCATTTTGCTACGCACTGGCACGCGCGAGCAGACGGTGGTAGAATTGGCGCGCGAAATGCTGGCATCGGTGCAGAACAACCTCGACGAACTCGGCAAAATAGGCGTGAGCGACCTCTGCAAACGATTCAAAGGCATCGGGCAGACCAAAGCCGCCACGCTGTTGGCCGCACTGGAACTTGGCAGACGCCGCAAAGCCGCCGAATCGCTGCAACGCCCGCAGATGTGCAGTAGCATCGACATAAACAACTTTTTTCAGCCCAAAATAGCCGACCTGCCGCACGAAGAGTTTTGGCTAATGACCATGAATCGCAATCGGCGCGTGATAGGCACAAAATGCCTGAGTAAAGGCGGTGTAAGCACCACCGCAGTTGATGTAAAAATGGTGCTGAAAACCGCCATCGACCAACTGGCATCGTGCATTGCCATTTGCCACAATCACCCCAGCGGCAACATCAACCCAAGCGAGCAAGATGTGTCGCTGACACAAAAAATCAACACCGCCTGCCGCCAACTCGACATCAAACTGCTCGACCACATCATCATTGGCGGAAAACAGTACTACAGTTTTGCAGATAATGGGCTGGTTTAATTATTTAATTCCCAATTATTTAATTGAACTTTGACCATTGACGATGACCGTCAAATTGATAATTGATAATTGACAATTTTTGCTCCAATTTTCAAATGAAAATGAGCCAACACAAGCCACAACCAGAAATCTAGAAATTAGAAATCTAGGAACCATTTCCCCTTTTACGCTTTTCTTGCGACTCAAATCTTGCGACTTGCTACTGAATTGAAAAAATCGTACCTTTGCAAGTTTGAAGTGGACATTTTTTGATTTATGAAGATTGATTTTTCGAAAAAGGCATTACGAACGGCGTTGCGCTGCGTGCTGTTTGTGGTGTCGGTAGCGTTGGTTTATCTGTGCATTCCGCATCAGTCGCTGCGTTTCGAGCGCAGTTTCATGCTCGGCAAGCCGTGGCCATACGAGTTGCTCACTGCCGAATTCGATTTCCCGATCTACAAAGATGAGAGCGAGCTGAAGCGAGAGCAGGACAGCATTATGCGCTATTTTGTGCCATATTTCGCCATCGATCAGCAGGCGGGGCGCGAGCAGATTACCAAATTCAAAAATGCTGATACAAATCTGTCGCACGCCGACCAAAAGCGCATCGAAAAGGCACTCGAAGAGATCTACGCGGCGGGCATTATGCCGACAAAAGATTGGCGCGAGTTTGATGGTTACAAAGTGCAGCAAGTGTCGCTCATCGACAGCAGTTTGGTGGCGAGCAAAGTAGATTTCAGCACCATTTTCACCACGCGATCGGCCTACGATTCGCTGTGCAATGTACGCGGGCTGAGCGAAAAAGCCGTGCGCGACGCCAATCTGAATCGTTTCATAGTGTCGAACCTGACTTACGACCGCAACAAATCGAGCCAAGCCAAAGAGGAACTGCTGGCCACCATTTCGCCAACGGCTGGCATGGTGCAGGCTGGCGAGCGCATTATCGACCGCGGCGAGATTGTAGATTATCAGACCTACAAAATTCTGAATTCGCTGAAGATTGTAACGGCCGAAATGACCGAATCGAACCACGACGCAGGCTGGATAGTGGCTGGCAAAGTGCTGCTGATTGTGGGTCTGCTGCTACTTTTCTTCCTCTATTTGCGACTTTTCCGTCCGCGCATTTTCAATTCGAACCGCGAAATTCTCTTCATCATGTGCATGGTGGTGGGCATGATTGCGCTGGCGTCGATATTGGTGCGATTCACAAAATTGAGCATCTACATTGTGCCATTTGCGCTGCTGCCAATCATTATCCGCACATTTTTCGACTCGCGCACTGCCCTGTTTGCGCACATCATCACGGTGCTGATAACCTCGTTTTTGGCATCGCAACCGTTCCAATTTTTGCTATTGCAGATAACCGCTGGCATGACCGTGGTTTCGAGTCTGAAAGAAATGACGCAGCGGTCGCAATATGTGCAGACAGCGCTGTTGGTTTTCTTGTCGTATTCCGTTGTATTTCTGTCGTTTGCGCTCATCAGCGATGGGTCGCTCAGCAAGATTGACTGGTGGACATTCGCCATTTTTGCAGTCAATTCGCTGCTGCAACTGCTAGCGTACGCACTCATTTTCATATTCGAAAAACTGTTCGGATTCTTGTCGAACATGACGCTGGTGGAACTATCGAACACCAACACCAAGCTACTGATGGAGTTTTCGAGCAAAGCGCCAGGCACTTTTCAGCACGCATTGCAGGTGTCGAACCTCGCCGCCGAAGCCGCCGCACGCATCAACGCCAACACGCTGTTAGCGCGCACTGGCGCACTCTATCACGACATCGGCAAGATGGTGAATCCGCTCTGTTTCACCGAAAATCAGATTTCTGGCATCAATCCGCTGGAACAGATGACGCCGGAAGATGCGGCGCAGACCATCATTGCCCACGTGGCAAATGGTGCGAAGATAGCCGACAAATACAAACTACCGCAGCGCATCAAAGCGTTCATCTTGACGCACCACGCCGAGAGCAAAACGGGCTATTTCTACAACATGGTGAAAAATGCCAATCCCGATGGCGAGATAGACGAGGCTAAATTCACCTATCCTGGTCCAAAACCCGGCAGCAAAGAGACCACCATTGTGATGATGGCCGACGCCGTGGAGGCCGCCTCGCGCAGTCTGAAAAACTACGACGAAGCCAGCATCGATGAGCTTGTAGAGCGCATTATCGACGGGCAAATTGCTAATGGCTCGTTCAAAAATTCGCCCATCACCTTCCGCGATGTGGAGCAGATTAAAGCGGTGTTTAAGGAGCGATTAAAGAGCATTTATCACTCGAGAATTAGTTATCCAGCGTTGAAGAAAGGGTAAAGGTGAGAGGTGAGAGGTTAGAGGAATTGGAAGTGGAAAGTCTATAAAGTCAGAAAGTGAAAAGTAAAAAGTAATTCCACAAACAATCTATGTTCTAAAATCAAAAAATGAGCAAGCGATCGACCATTTGGGGATATACGGCGGGCGTGATAACGGGCGTTACCTACGGACTGAATCCGCTGTTTGCCGTGCCACTCATCAAGTGCGGCATTTCGGTCGATGCCGTGCTATTTTTCAGATATTTGCTAGCTGCCGTGTTACTCGGAACGCTGTTGGCATGCCACCGCACCACGCTGCGTGTGAGCCGCGTGCAACTGCGTTGGTTGCTACTGTTGGGTTTGCTATTTTCGTCGAGCAGCCTGTTTCTGTTCGAAGCGTACCGCTACATTCCATCGGGCATTGCCACAACCATCATCTTTCTCTACCCCATTTTGGTGGCGCTCATCATGGTTTTCTTGAAAGTTTATCCCACATGGCAAGTGTGGCTGTCGATAGTGGTTACGTTCGTTGGCGTGCTGTTTCTCTGCCATAGCGATGGCGCGCAGCCGTGGCCTTGGCAAGGGTTAGTACTGACATTTTGCGCTGCGCTGGTCTATGCCATTTTCATCGTCATCATCAACAGGAGCAAAGCCGTGGCGCGCGTGAGCGATTCGGTGTTGACTTTTTACGTCTTGGCCGTGGGAACGGTAGTTTTTTCGGCGCACATGCTCATGCAAGGCACTTCGTTGGCGGTGGAGACGGGCAAATTTGTAGCAAATCCCGTAACTTGGCTGAATATTGTTGGTTTGGCGGTGTTTCCAACCATCATTTCGACCGCCACTTTGGCTGCTGCCACCAAGCGCATTGGTCCAACCAGAGCCTCGGTGATGGGCGTTTTCGAGCCAATAACAGCCGTAGTTGTTGGCGCGCTGGCCTTTGGCGAACCCATAACGCCGTACGTTGTCATCGGCATTGTGCTAACCATCGCCGCCATTGTGTTTATGATTGTGAGCGAAAAGCGAAGTTGATTGCAGATTTCAGATTAGCGTATGACGGAAAGACAGTGCAAAATTTATCAATTGAAAAATTTGAAAATTTGAAAATTTGAAAATTATCGGTTTCCACAACCAACTGCAAATAACGACCACGGACGTGGCATGCCGCGTCCCTACTTTATGAACTTTA
>CAVHRT010000055.1:0-11425 GCA_963638355.1 Flexilinea sp.
CAATACAGACTATACTGGAACAAAATTCAAACCATCAAATTCTGAAGAAAATAATTCAGTAAGGTTAACTGCCGATTTTGATTTATTGCAAACAAAAAAATACCACAAAATGCTGTGGAATCCCCAATTTGAAATTTGAAATCTGAAATCTGAAATTATAATTATGAAAACAACACCATTTACCGAAACGCACATTGCGCTAGGCGCAAAAATGAGCGAATTTGCGGGCTACAACATGCCCATAGAATACGGCTCGGGTATCATCGACGAACACATGACCGTGGTGAACGGCGTGGGCGTGTTTGATGTGTCGCACATGGGCGAATTTTGGGTGAAAGGACCAAATGCACTCGCGCTGCTGCAAAAAGTTTGTAGCAACAACATCGCTGCACTGCCCATTGGCAAGACGCAATACAACTGCTTTCCGAACGGCAAGGGCGGCATTGTGGACGACCTGATTGTGTACCACATCGACGACGAAAAATATCTGCTTGTAGTGAACGCCGCCAACATCGAGAAGGATTGGGAGTGGGTGAATGCCAACAACGCAGAGGCTGCGCAACTCGAAAATGCTAGCGACCGCATGGCGCAACTTGCTGTGCAAGGGCCAAAAGCCATCGATCTGCTGCAGACTCTGACCGATGTGAAATTGGCTGAAATTCCGTATTACGCCTTCGTCATCGGTCGCTTGGCTGGCGTCGACGATGTCATCATCTCGAACACGGGCTACACGGGCGCAGGCGGATTTGAGCTCTATTTTTCGCCGCAATTTGGTGAGCAGATTTGGAACGCTATTTTCGAGGCTGGAAAACCTTGGGGCGTGAAACCGATCGGTCTGGGTGCGCGCGACACACTGCGTCTCGAGATGGGCTTTGCGCTCTACGGTCACGAAATTGACGACACCACTTCGCCCATCGAGGCGGGACTAAGTTGGATAACCAAACCTGCCGAAGGTAAAAATCTGATCGATGGGGAATTGTTCGCTCGTCAGCGTGCCGAAGGCGTTTCGCGCCGATTGGTAGGTTTCGAACTGCAAGAGCGTGGCATTCCGCGCGCTCACTACGAACTGACCGATGGTCACGGACGCGTGATTGGTCACGTAACCTCTGGCACCATGTCGCCAACGCGCAAAATCGGCATTGGCATGGGCTATGTTGAGACAAAGTTTTCAACAGTCGGCACTGAGATTGCCGTTCTTATTCGTGGAAAAGAGTTGAAAGCCGTGGTCGTAAAACCACCTTTCAGAAAATAATATAAACCATTGAAAGACAATAATTTAGAACAACAATCGATGCTATCGACTACTGTGCGAATAGTGGTTCGGTTTTCGGAAGTAGATGCCATTCGTATGGTTTGGCATGGCAACTATGTGCGCTACATGGAAGATGCGCGCGAGGCGTTCGGTCGTGAGTTTGGACTAGGGTATCAGACCATTTTCGACAACGGATTTTTTGCGCCAGTGTATGATATGCACCTGCGATACAAGCAGATGGCGACGGTAGACGATGTGGTTTTGGTTACGATAACCTATCATCCAGCGGCTGGCGGCAAACTGATTTTCGACTACGACATTCGCCGCGAAATCGATGGCGCACAACTTTGTACAGCCACTACCACGCAACTTTTCACCACGCACGATGGCGAATTCTACCCCGCAAATCCGCCATTCTATGCCGAATGGAAACGAAAATTTGGTCTGCCAGAATAGATTATAGGTTATAGGTTAGAGGTTAGAGGTGAGAGGAGTGTTTTAATTGATAGTTGACAATTGATAATTGATAATTACGCGCCAAAGTTGAATAGTGCGCAGTTCGATGGGCTCACCGCACCGCAATCTTCAAATCTTCAAATTTTCAAATGAAAAATAGTCGGTTATCTGCAGAAAGTTGTGGAATGCAAAACTTTATGAACTTTATAACTCTATAAACTTAATAAACTTCTCATCAACTCATCAACTCATCAACTCAAATTTACCATGCTAATTCCCGATTACTACACCATACTGAACCGCCGCAGCGAAGGCGACGCCGAGGTTTTCGACATTGCGCTGCGCAGCGATAGCAAAGTTTACGAAGGGCATTTCCCCGGAACGCCCGTGTCGCCTGGCGTGTGCAACATTCAATTGCTGAAAGAGTGCGCCGAAAACACTGTTGGTCGACCATTGCTGCTGAATTATGTGCGTCAGTGCCGTTTGACTACGCTCGTTACGCCACAACAATTTCCCCAAGTGGAGGTGCGTATCAGCACCGAGCCGATGGAGGGCGGCATAAAACTTCACGCCACGCTGGGGCAGGGCAGCGACATCTATCTTGACCTGAAAGGCGAGGCAACTTTTGTGTAAATTTTCAACCCAAACATTAACCTTATGGATAAATTTTTTGTTGCGACATATCGCTTTTTTGCCAAACATAAATGGCTGATGTACGCCACTTTAGTGGTCACGACCATCGTTTTCGTCTACTTCGGATTGCAGGTGAAATACGAGGAGGACATCTCGAAACTGCTGCCGCAAACCGAACAGGCCGAAGCTAGCGGTGTGGCATTTGGAAATCTGCGTGTGAAGGACAAAATTTTCATCCAAATTGTTCCGAAAAATGACGAAATTTCGCCCGAAATGTTAGCTGTCGCTTGCGACGAATTTGTCGATGGCTTGCTGGCAAAAGATTCTGCCACGGACTACATCGCCAATGTGCTTTATCGCATCGACGACGACCTGCCAGTGATGGTGCTTGACTATGCGCTGATGCAGTTGCCAACTTTTGTCGATACCGCTTGCTACGCAGGTTTCTCGGAATTGCTCATGCCCGAGGCGATTTCTGCACAAATGCAACAAAATGTGCAAATTATTGCTGAAGATGAGGACGGAACGCGCTCCGACATGGTGGCGCAGGATCCTGTGGCATTGCGGCGCGCCTTGTTGCCCGAAGGAAAATCGGTGGCGCATGGTTTGGGCGGTTTTGCCGTGGTCGATCGCCACTTTTTTGCACCCGATAGCACTGTGGTGCTGGCGTTTCTCTCGCCAAATTTCAAATCGTTCGACTCGAAAAGCGGCACGGCATTGGTGGAGATGGTCGAGAGCGAAATCGCCGATTTTAATGCGCAAAATGCTGATTATGAGGTGCTTTTCCATGGCTCGCCAGTACAGAGCGTGTTCAATTCGCGTCAGATAAAAAAGGATTTGGCCATGACCATGAGCGTGTCGCTTGTGCTGATTTGCTTGGTGGTCGGACTTTGCTTGAAACGCCCATCGAACCTGCTGATGATGCTTTGTCCCGTGATTTACGGCGCATTTTTTGCCCTTGCGTGCATGTTTTGGATAAAAGGCGGCATGTCGCTGCTAGCCATCGGCATTGGCGCGATAGTGCTTGGCGTGGCGCTTAGTTACTGTCTGCATGTGCTCATTCATTCGAAATATGTGAGTGACCCTGAGCAGTTGCTCCGCGACCAATCAACGCCCGTTTGCCTCAGTTGCATCACTACCATTGGCGCATTTGCAGGTTTGCTTTTCACGCAGAGCGAATTGCTGAAAGATTTCGGACTGTTTGCCTCGTTTGCGCTCATCGGCACATCGCTTTGCGCACTCATTTTTCTGCCGCATTTCTTCCACGAAAAACAAAAAGAGCGTTCGGAGCGTGCCTTTGCGTTGCTCGACAAGATAAATTCTTTCCCACTCGATCGAAAAAAATGGCTGATTGTTGCCATCATCATTTTGTGCGGAATCTGTTTCTATACTAGCACTTGGGTCACTTTCGATAGCGATTTGAAGCACATTGGTTACAACGAACCTATGGTGATGCGCTCCAAACATCTCTACGAAGAGAAGGTGAATCAAGGGCGTGCGTCGGTCTATTACGCCGCATCGGCCGACGATTTGGACGAGGCTCTGACGCGCAGTCGTGTCATTGTGCGTGTGTGCGACAGTCTGCAGCAGGCGGGCGTAGTGGCGCGCTATTCGGGCGTTTCGGCACTGTTCCTTACCACTGAAGAGCAACAGGCGCGCATCGATGCTTGGCACCAGTATTGGACTGCCGATCGCATTGCAAAAACGCGTGCCGATGTGGCTTTGGCGGCTAAACAAAGTGGACTTCAGCCCGAATTTTTCGAGCCTTTCTTTGCACTGCTTGAGGCTGATTACGAGCCTGCTTCGCTCTGCGATGCTGGCGTGCTGCCCGAGAGTCTGCTGTCGAATTTCATCGAAAAAGTCGACGATAACTACCTTGTATTCACTTCTGCTTTGATGGACGAGCATGACAAAGAGCGCGTGAGCGACGCTGTGGCAGCCGTGCCGCATGCCGTGGTAATCGATCCGTTCTACTACACGGGCGACATGGTGAAGATTGTGAACAGCGATTTCAATGTGGTTCTTTTGGTGTCGAGCATTTTTGTGTTCATCGTGCTGCTTATCTCGTTCAAAAGTCTGTCGCGCGCGCTGTTGGCGTTCTTGCCAATGTTCCTCAGTTGGTATGTGGTGCAGGGCATTATGGGCATTTTCGGCATGCAGTTCAACCTGATAAACATCATCATCTCGTCGTTCATTTTTGGCGTGGGCGTGGACTATAGCATTTTTGTGATGGACGGTCTGTTGGCTGACACGCGCCGTAACGATCCGCACATGCTCACCTATCACAAAACCGCCATTTTCTTCTCGGCATTTGTGCTGATAGTGGTGGTGACGACATTACTTTTCGCCACGCACCCAGCACTTAAATCGGTGGGTATCAGCACATTGATTGGCATGTTGTCGACCATTTTGTTCACCTACACATTGCAGCCATGCATCTTCCGATTGCTCGCCAAAAGCCAACTTTTTGCTCGCCGCTTTGCCCGCAAACCACGATTTGGAAAGAAAAAGGAAAACGAAGATTGAGTGAAGAGTTAGGAAATTTCTAATTTCTAGATTTCTAATTTTTAGTTGTTGAAATGTTGAATTGTTTGGGTGAATGATTGTTTGTAGGGACGCATCGACTGCAATATTGGTCAAAATTTTTGTTTATATCGTAAAAAATGCCTATCTTTGTCGGACTTAAACCCCAAAATACACTACAATTATGAAAAAAACACTCTTATGCGCTTGCGCCCTGCTTGCGCTTGTGGCTTGCAAGAATGGCGATGACGAACCTAAAAACACGCTGCTCGTTGGCTCGGAACGCCAAAACTTTTCGCCCGTTGGCAAAATCTATACACACTACGAAACGATAGACGCAGACCCTTATTATTATGCCGCTCGCCACTTTGTTAATCAAGACTCCATGAAACACTATGATACGGAGCGTGCTGATGGTCAAGTTGGCAAATACAATAACATCGGGTACACACTCTATTATTTCAGATACCCGTATGTGTTTAAGTCGTTAAATTCCGACACGCTTTTTACCTATATACAAGACAGCACTATTATGAGGGGTAAATCGGGCAAATTATACTATTTGGCAAATTAAGCCTCGGAAGATGTTTTAATCTTCAAAGTCCCATCGCTATTGTATATTTGACCGATTTCAAGCCCCGTAGTGGTGGTGGGCAGACCACGAAAAAATATCTGTTGGCTGCTTCCGTTGAGGCGTGTCATGAAATAGCAGTCCTTACTCAATGCGCACACAATGCCGTCTTTGCCAATAATGGTCTTCGGTTTGTAGATATACTGCGTTACAATGGTGTCGGAGTAGGTCGCCGACAATTTCATGGCACGAGTACCCGAATAGAGCGGTAGAAAAACTAACCGAAAGAAATATGACCGAAAACAACTTGTATACCCGACTTCTGGCTTTAATTAGTGATAAAGGAGAGACCTCGCTATCGCTTGCAAGGGCTTTTAATATGCAGCAGCCAAATCTCACACAATAATGAACGGCCGACTTTTTTGTCGACCGTTTCTGTTTTTGCAGATGAGGAGTTCATTCCTCACTCCTCACTCCTAATTCCTAATTATTTCCGTCTTTATTCTTTTGTCCTTACTCTTTACTCCTGATGTAAAATCATCGCTTCGGAGGCGCCAATGCGTACGGTGCCAGAGTAGCGACCGAGTCCGTTGGGGTTGATTTTACCATCGCGGCAGACAGCAGTCCACACGCCAGCAGGCAGTTTGTATGAGGTGGCTTGGCGGTTGCCATTCAGCACCACCAAAATTTCTTTCCATTCGTCGCCATTGGCGTGGTTGCGCAGGGTGTACGCCACTAGGTTTTTGCCCGTTTCCTCATCGAAAACAAGATTTTTTGCCACTTGCTCGGCCGAAGTCATGCGGAAGGCTGGGTGTGCCGCGCGCAACGCTATCAGCCCGCGATAGTAGTCGAACAGGTCACGATATTTGACTTTGCGGCTCCAGTCGATGGCATTGATGCTGTCGGGCGATTGGTAGCTGTTGTGCACGCCTTTTTTGTCGCGGAAAATCTCTTCGCCAGCAAAAATGAAAGGCACGCCTTGCGAAGTCAGCACAATGGTTTGCGCCAATTTGTCCATTTTCAGCAGTTCGCGCTCGCCGATGTTTGGAATGGTTGCGCGTAGTTTGTCTTTCAGACAAGGATCGTCGTGGCACGACACGTAGTTTATGGTCTGCGCTGGCGTGGTGGCGTAGGCGGTGCTAGTGTGAACCACTTTTGTCAGATCAACTTGTGGGTGCGCTGTGGCGCCTACAATGCCAAATTTGATGCTCTCTTCGTAGCCATTCCCAACCAGAAAACCGCCATTGTTGCCGTCCATCCAGTTTCCGCGCATGGCGTCGCGAATGTCGTCGCTGAAGACGGCTGTTGGGTAGATTTTTGGCGCATTTTGTTTTACAGCGCGCAGACTCTCGTCGAGTGTGGAGCCGCCAGCCGCCCAGCCTTCGCCGTGTATGCTGATGGTCGGGTCAATCTGGTCGAGTGCGGTGCGAATGGCGTTCATCGTCTCGATGTCGTGAATGCCCATCAAATCGAAGCGGAAGCCGTCGACGTGATATTCGTTCACCCAGAATTTTACCGATTCAACCATGAAATGGCGCATCATTGGGCGTTCCGAGGCAGTTTCGTTGCCGCAGCCCGAGGCGTTCGACCAAGTGCTATCGGCATTAAAACGATAGAAATAGCCAGGAACGAGCAGGTTCAGATGCGAATTTTCGCCAACGAAAGTGTGATTGTAGACCACGTCCATTATCACGCGAATGCCCGCTGCGTGCAGAGCCTGAATCATCTGTTTCATCTCGCGAATGCGCGCCGTGGGATCGTAAGGATTGGTGCTATAGCCGCCTTCAGGCACATTGTAGTTTTCGGGATCGTAGCCCCAGTTGTAGCGGTTCGAATCGAGTTCGGTCTCGTCGATCGAGGCATAATCGTACGACGGCAAAATCTGCACATGCGTCACACCCAACTCTTTCAAGTGGTCGATGCCAGTTTTTTGTCCTTGTGGCGACACAGTCCCATTTTCGGTGAATGCTAGAAATTTTCCGGGAAAATGGCTGCCCGAAGTCGTGTCGATGGAGAAATCGCGCATGTGGACTTCGTAGATCACCGCATCGGTGAAATGTTTCATCGCAGGGCGAACATCGTTTTCCCAGCCTTCGGGATTGGTGGCTGCAAGGTCGACAATGGCAGCACGATGTCCATTCACGCCAACGGCTTTTGCCCAAATGCCGGGCGTTTCGTCGTAGAGTTTGCCATTTTGCCGCACCTGAAAAGTGTAGAATCGTCCCGCCAAATCTTGCTGAATATTGTATTTCCAACTGCCTTGTTTGTCGCGGCGCATGCTGTAGGTTGCCAGCGGCTCGCCGCCCTGTTCATCGGCATAGATGTGGAGCAGCACCTCGTCGGCAGCGGGCGACCAAGTGCGAAAACTTGTGCGCGATGGCGTGTAGATGGCGCCAAGGTCGTCGCCTTCGTAAACGGGATATTCGTCCATGTTCGAGTATTTTGGTTGCATGTTGCAACTTGTTAAAAATAAGGCTGTTAGCAGCGCGAATGCAAGATTTTTTTTCATAGTTTGAAAGTGAAAAGTCTGTAAAGTGGAAAGTGTATAAAGCAAAAATTAAAAAGTCTGTAAAGTGTATAAAGTGGTTGGTTTCTGCGGATTATTTTTCAATCTGTATTTTTGATTTTGGCTTTTTGATCAGATAGGGAATCAGTCGCACGATCATCAGCAAAATGACGAAAATGTTGGCCGTGTGGAATGTTTGCGACGCGGTGAATTGCACAACTAGCGCAATAATCAGCATATTTGTGAGAAAAAGTGCCATGCGCCATCTGATGTTTTGCCCGCGTTTGAAAAGCACCATCAGCGCAAAAAATAGCAGCAGCGGATTTGCCCAAAATAGGTTCCAGTTTGCGCCCACAAGCGGGTGTTGCGAAAAGCACATCAGGTAGAAAATGATGCAGCCAGCCAATCCTACTACGCTGAAAATCAGGCAGTCGGCCCAGCGTGAGATTTTTTTTCTGCGCCAATCGAAAATGGTGAGCGCAATGCCCAGAATCAGCAAAAAGATGAAAACTGCCGTTGGCGCGAGCAGTGTTGGTGTGTTTTCGATGGGGCGCGCGGGGCGGTCAACTAGTGTGTGTTGTTCAGCAACGAGTGGCACAATGGTGTCTGGCGATGTTTGAATCCAAGTCTCGGCAAATTCGTCGCGCAGATAGAATGGAAAGCCGATGGCGCCTTCGTTGCCCGTTTGGCGGTCGGCTTGCGCACCAAGCACCAGCGCAATGCCAAAGGCGGTCCAGTTGTTCCAGCCAATGCAGCCGTGAATGATGTCGCGGTAGGTGAGATCGCCCGTTGAATAGGCGCAGAGTGCGGGGTGACCGATTGTGCCAAGCACCATGTGGTAGGGGCGTGTGGCGCAGTTGTCGAACACAAAATTGTAGCGATAGAGCCGATTTTCTGGCTTATAGTTCTCGATGAGTGCATCGAAAAGCGTCTGTCGTTGCGGCAGTGTCAGGTTCAGCACTTGTTCGGTGACGGCCGAGCCGCGTTCGGCATAATTTCGGAGGAAAAATGGGGTAGAGCAGAGACCGATTTCGTAGTCGGTGGCTCCCTGCACAAATTTTGGAATGAAAAAATCTTGCTCAAAATCGAACACGCCGTAGTGGAAAATCATGTCGAGATTGAGCGTGGAATCGCAGATGCGCAGTGCCGAGTGTCCGAATTTTTCGTAGACGATATCGCCCGGAGCGCAGGTCACAAGGCTCACGCGACTTTGGTCGGTGAGTTGCGCCCAACCACTGGCGCAAACGAAAAGCAGTATTATCGGCAGAAGTTTTTTCACATCGTTTTACTGAAGGCGCAGAACCATGCCAGCCTTGGCTTGTGTGCCGTAGGCCATGTTGTTCATTTTGTAGAGTTTTTTCAGCTTGATGCCGTAGAGTTGTGCCACATCGTGCATCGATTCACCCACCGACACTTTGTGCGTCTCGTAGCGGCGATCAGCGTGATTTTTTTTCATGCCCAGATAGACGTAATCTTGCGCATTCAGCATGGTCATGTTGTCCATCAGGTCGTTGTAGTAGAGCAGTTTTTTTATCGACATGTGGAATGCTTTTGCCACATTGTCAATCTTGTCTTTGGTGATTACTCGCACGCAGCGCACGCCATTGTTCTCAATCTCGATGTAGCCCCAAAGTTGCTCGTAGTTTGGCTCGTCGTCGTAGAAATTTTTCTCCTCGACCTTCGCTTTTTTGTCCAGTTCGTAGAGTTTGTAGTTCTCTATCAGGCGAATGAGTTTGGCAGGATATTCGGGGTCGGTGGCGTAACCAGCGCGGCTCAAACCGTAGGCCCACGATTTGTAGTCGGTTATTTCGTACTGAAACAGGAAAGCGTAGCGTTGGCGTTTTAAGAACTGCGAATGGTCCTCGAACGAGTCGATGGGCTTGCGATATTTACGGAAGCATTCGCCCAATTGGTCGTCGTCTTGCGTGATGGTCTGACCTTTCCAATCGCTGGTGCATTTAATTCCAAAATGGTTGTTGCCTTCGGTGGCGAGTCGTCCTTCGCCCGCGTTCGATTCCAAGATGGCTTGTGCCATGGTGATGCTGGCTGGAATGGCGTGTCGCTCCTGCTCGGTGACGGCCAATTCGGAGTATTTGTCGATGTAGGCCTGATATTTCGGGTTCAGGTCTTGCGCCATCAGCGAGGTTACGGCACAACTTGCTGCAACGAGTAAGGTGATTTTTTTCATTGTTTTATCGTTGAAATTTTGAATTGTTGAATTGTTGTAGGGTATTTGTGGCAAACATTTTTGCGCCAACAAACCGATTGCAAAGTTACGAAAAGTTTTTTAATTTGCGTTCGATTTGCCATTTTTGCGCCTTCATTTTCCGAAATCTCGCCGAAAAAGTTGTTCTGAATTGGAATTTTTGGTAATTTTGCAAGATGAACTTAACCATTTATTTCTCCATGAAAAAAATCCTATTATTTTGCGCGGCGGCGGCTTTGGTGGGCTGCCGAAACGCCAATCCGCACATCGTTCAGTGCGAACTTGTGCCTATCGATGGGCAATGGAACGACTCTGCCATGCAGCAACTCATCGAACCCTATCGCCAAGCACAAACGCTGCAAATGAGCGTCGTCATCGGCGAATCGGAACAACTGATGCACGCCGAAAAGCCCGAAGGTCTGCTCAACGCTTTCGTTTCCGACGCTATGTTTGCGTATGGTAACTCGCTGAAACAGACCGACTTAGCAATCACCAATTTTGGCGGATTGCGCAACGATCTGCCGCAAGGTCCAGTAACTGTTGGTCACGTGATGCAGATTATGCCGTTCGACAATGCCATTGTGCTGCTCGAACTTTCGGGCACCGACATGCTGCGCCTTGCCGATGCCATTGCGGCCAAAGGTGGCGAGGTGGAAACGGGCATGTCGCTCACCATCGGCAAAGATGGAAAAGCCAAAAATGTGCTTCTTGGCGGTCAACCCATCGACACGGCGAAAACCTACCGCGTCATCACCACCGACTATCTGTCGTACGGCAACGACCACTTAGAGCCGCTCGCTAGCTACAAAAGCATCGAATTGCCGCAAATTATGCTGCGCGATGTGCTTATCAACGCCATCAGCCAACAGACTGCCGCAGGAAAAACCGTAAGTGCAACCCTAAAAAATCAAATCCATGTCGAAAAATAAATTCTTCGCCGCGGCTGCGCTCTGCGTGGCTCTTGGCTTGGCATCGTGCTGCAACCAGCAACCGCGCCAACTCGTCATTCTCCAAAGCAACGATTCGCACAGTCAGATTGAACCTTGCGCCAATGGTCAGGGTGGTTATGCAGCGCGCAAACATTTCATCGATAGTATTCGCACCACGCACGACAACGTGCTGCTCATCGATGCAGGCGACATTTTCCAAGGCACACCCTATTTTAATATGTTCAACGGGCGGCTCGAGATTGCGGGTTACAACCTGATGGACTACGAGGCTACAACTTTCGGTAACCACGAGTTCGACAAGGGCATCGACACGCTGGCGGCTCGTATG
>CAVHRT010000056.1:0-11334 GCA_963638355.1 Flexilinea sp.
ATTTTTGGTCTAATTTTTCGTTACCTCAAAATTTGCTTGCTCCAACCCCGTATAGATTGAAGCAAGTTGTTGATTTTCAGGTCTTTACCTTTATTTTGTGATTCCGATGGGATTCGAACCCATGGCCCTCAGCTTAGAAGGCTGATGCTCTATCCAACTGAGCTACGGAACCTCTTTTTTGCGCTGCAAAAATAGCGTTTTTTCGTCAAACCGCCAACATTTTGCGCAAATTTGGTGCGTACGCATAGTTTTTGTACTTTTGTGGTTCGAAATTTAACGGGATTTTGCAATGAAAAATGTCTCAAAAATAGTGCTTTTTGCCGCCATGGCATTGGCTCTGGCAGCGTGCGAAAGTGCCAATAACTACTCGAAACAACTCGAAAGCGAGCAGAAAAAAATCAACGCTTGGCTCAGTCGTAATGGCTACTCGGTGCTGACCGATTGCCCGCAAGATTCGGCATTCGTTGTCGGACAATGGTACCGACTCGAGAGCGATGGCATCTATTTTTGCCTCGATTCGCTGGGCAACGACACCATTCGTATAAAAAATGGTGATGAACTGGCGGTGCGCTACAAAGAAAGCACGCTCGACGCAGGCGCGCTGCCCATCGAATATTGGACTGTACTCGATAGTCAATCGCCCGTGTACATCACCAAAGGCTCGTCGACCAACAACTGCACGGGCTGGGACGATGCCTTCGATCTGATGCGTTTTTCAGAATCCGTGGCGCAGGTGATTGTACCGTCGAAACTTGGTTTCGACGCTGCTACATCGAATGTAACACCATATTATTACAAACTGAAAATTAGAAAAGTCCCCAAATAGTTAGGAATTAGGAGTGAGGAGTTAATTACCTAATTGTCTAATTTCCAATTATTTAATTAGACGATGACTTTTGACGAAGACTATGACTTTCGGTAACCATAACCAACTGCAGAAAGTTGTGGATTCGGCAATCTGAAATCTGAATTTTTGCGATAAGCGAGCGCAAAATCAAATTCATTTATTTTGCCGAGCGTAGCAAAAATCAATCTGAAATTTGAATTTTTGCGATAAGCGAGTGTAAAATCAAATTCATTTGTTTTGCCGAGCGGAACAAAAATCAATCTGAAATTTGAAATCGAAAAAATATGACTTTAATCAAAAGCATTTCTGGCATCCGCGGCACTGTGGGCGGAGCGGTAGGCGATGGCTTGTCGCCAATCGACATTGTAAAATTTGCTTCGGCCTACGCCACTTGGCTTAAACAATATCGCAACAAAGAACGCTGCAAAGTGGTGGTCGGTCGCGATGCGCGCATATCGGGCGAAATGGTGAGCCGCGTTGTCGTCGGCACCTTGCTCGGTTGCGGCTGCGACGTGGTGAACATCGGTCTGGCCTCGACGCCAACCACCGAACTGGCCGTAACCATGGAGAAAGCCGATGGCGGCATCATTCTCACCGCCAGCCATAATCCCAAACAGTGGAACGCGCTGAAACTGCTCAACGAGCGCGGCGAATTCTTGAACAAAGCCGAAGGCGAAGCCATGCTCGCCATTGCCGAAAAGGGCGATTTTACATATGCTGAAGTTGATGCCATTGGCACGCTCACCGAACGCAACGACTACACGCAAAAGCATATCGATAGCGTGCTGGCGCTCGATTTGGTCGATGTCGACGCCATACGAAAAGCCAATTTCACCGTGGCGTGCGACTGCGTCAATTCCGTAGGCGGCATTGCCATTCCTGCGCTGCTCAAGGCGCTTGGCGTGCAACACATCGAGCCGCTCTATTGCACTCCCGATGGGCATTTCCCGCACAATCCCGAGCCGCTGCCCGAACATCTGGGCGACATTTCGGAACTGATAAAAAAATGCCATGCCGATGTCGGTTTTGTGGTCGATCCCGATGTCGATCGCTTGGCCATAGTCTGCGAAAATGGCGAAATGTTTGGCGAAGAATACACGCTGGTGTCGGTGGCTGACTATGTACTGCGTCACACGCCGGGCAACACCGTGTCGAACCTCAGCTCGACTCGCGCCCTGAGCGACATCACGCACAAATATGGCTGCGAATACAATGCTGCCGCTGTGGGCGAGGTGAATGTGGTTGCCAAAATGAAAGAGACCAACGCTGTGATTGGCGGCGAAGGCAATGGCGGCGTCATTTATCCCGCATCGCACTACGGCCGCGATGCGCTGGTTGGCATTGCGCTGTTCCTCACCAATCTGGCGAAAAAAGGCGAAAAAGTATCGGAACTGCGCGCTACATTCCCAAATTATTTCATTTCGAAAAACAAAATTCAGCTCACGCCAAAAATCGATGTCGATGGCGTGCTGGCGGTGATAAAAGGTTGCTACAAACAGTTCAAAATCAACGATATAGATGGCGTGAAAATCGATTTTCCGCAAGGTTGGGTGCATCTGCGCAAGTCGAACACCGAGCCGATTATCCGCATCTACAGCGAAGCACCCACGCGCGAGCAAGCCGACAATTTTGCTCATGCCATAATGGACGAGATAAAGCGAATCGCAAATATCTAGTAGCAAGATGTGAGTAGCAAGTCGCAAGAAATGGTTGCTGCAAAAACAAAAAACTTTGCAAACTATTTTGTAATTTCGAAAAAAAATGCTATCTTTGCAAACTAGTAGCAAGATTTGAATGGCGGGCGGTGAGCTTGTCGAACCGCACACAATTTTCAAATTTTCAAATCTTCAAATAAGAAATAAGAAATAATTTTTAGAACTATGGCAGTAGAAATCAAAAAGCCGTCTCCAGAGAAGCTGAAAGCCCTGCAGTTGGCAATGGACAAGATTGAGAAGGATCAAGGTCGCGGCACCATCATGAAATTGGGCGATGAACACATAGAACATGTAGATGTTATCCCCACAGGCTCGGTTGGCTTGAACATCGCTTTGGGCGTCGGTGGCTATCCGCGCGGACGCGTCATCGAGATTTATGGTCCAGAATCGAGCGGTAAAACCACGCTCGCAATTCATGCCATTGCCGAGGCACAAAAAGCTGGAGGCATTGCTGCCATCATCGATGCTGAGCACGCATTCGACCGTTTCTACGCTGCCAAACTTGGCGTCGACATCGACAATCTGCTCATCTCGCAACCCGACAGCGGCGAACAGGCACTCGAAGTGGCTGACCAGCTCATTCGCTCGTCGGCAGTCGACATTATCGTCATCGACTCGGTGGCGGCACTCACGCCAAAAGCCGAACTCGAGGGTGACATGGGCGACTCGAAAGTGGGTCTGCAAGCGCGACTGATGTCGCAAGCGCTGCGCAAACTCACCGCCAGCATCAACAAAACAAACACAACCTGCATTTTCATCAACCAATTGCGCGAAAAAATTGGTGTGTTGTTTGGCAACCCCGAAACCACTACGGGCGGCAATGCACTGAAATTCTATGCATCGGTGCGCCTCGACATTCGTCGTATTGGCCAACTGAAAGATGGCGATGAGGTGATTGGTAACCAAACCCGCGTGAAAGTGGTGAAAAACAAAGTGGCGCCTCCGTTCCGCAAAGCCGAATTTGACATAATGTATGGCGAGGGCATTTCGCGCACGGGCGAGATTGTGGATCTTGGCGTGGAATATGGCATCATCAAAAAGAGCGGCTCGTGGTTTAGCTATGGCGATGCCAAACTGGCTCAAGGTCGCGATGCCACCAAAAAACTGCTCGAGAGTAATCCCGAACTCAGTGCCGAACTCGAAGCCAAAATCATGGATTTCGTGAAAGGCGAAAGCAAGGCAGAAACTCCAGAGGCGGAGTAAGTTTGATTTATAAAAACTACGAAAGCGCAGAATTTTTGGTTCTGCGCTTTCTTTTTAGGGGAAAACAAATTGTGTTTTTATGAAAGTTGTCTTTTTATGATGTCAGCGACATTGTCAATAGCCAACATTTCGCTTATAAAAAACTGCAGGTTTTCGATGCCATCATTTTTTCTTTGCTCGATGATAGAGTCGTAGTTGATGTTTAGAATTTTACAAAACTCACGACCTGTTAAGATGTGGGTTTCATCGAATTCGTTTTTTAGACCCTCTTTAATGATTTTTTTGTCTTCTTCGTTGAAACAACAAATGTACCATTCAGTTACAAATGGTATTTTACTCCCAAATTTTTCTGTAAAAGTTTCCAAATTCTCTTTTTCACCCTTTACCTTTTTAGTGTCGAACATATAGCCGTCTTTAAGCTCTACTATTTTGCAAATGCGGTTTTTCTCTACAATGAAAATGATAAAGTCTGGCTCAATGCCTGGAATAGTACGCCATGATTTTTTGACGCACTTTTTGGGTGCGACAAAGACGCCTTCGCGTTGTCTGCCATATGTAACATCATCGATAAATGCATCGACATCATCAATGACTTTGCTTTGCGATAAGACAATTCGCTCTAGTTCAGTGCCATTTGAAATGACTGTTGCTTGAATTTTGGTTATTAAATCGCCAAGTTCTTGGTTGTTAAATACTCTCTCGTAACCGCCCGATGTGGTTTTGGGTCGCATGTCCTGAATTTTCATAGCGTCTCTCCAAATTTAATGTCACATCCTATAAAGTTGCGATTGGTCGCTTTACAGCATTCGAATACAGAGTAGCTACCTGCCGCAGGATCACAAACAATATCTTCCTCGCTTGTCGTGGCAAGTATCAGTTGTTTTTGTAATTCTAATGGTTTTTGGTGCGTGTGTATGCGGTGTTGAATCTTTTCTGTCCAAACATCAGGAATGTTGTGTATTGTCCATGTGGATTTTGCTTGTCGCGGCATTTTCTGAATCACAATTAGGTATTCACAAGTTCGCCGTGTGCGATATCCCATACCCATTTTTCCTTTGTTCCAAGTAATCATATCGACAGATTGAAGTGTTGGCGTCTGAGATAACCATTTTTGTATGCCATTTACAAGATGAAATTTGTCTACCCACAAAAATAGATACCCATTTTTTGCTAGGACTCTCTCGATAAGCGAGATGAATGCTAAAATAGTTTCTTCTGACATCTGCTCAAGGTCGTGTCGCGCTTTACCTCTGCTTTTCCCTTCATTCCCGTAGGAAAGTTTGTCTAAAACTCCACGATATTGTGGATCGAAAAAAACGACCCGAATGCTTTCGCTTGGAACTTTTTGCAACAATTGGAGACCGTCCATTTGCTGCCTTTTGTTTAGTAGTTCTTGCATAAAAAAACGATTGATGTTCATCAACTATCAATCGCTATACGAATAAAAGAAAAGTGTGAGCTTTTCTTCGCATTCACGAGGAGCATAGCAGGAACCCCGTTTCTTCCCAAAAAGCCCACACCCTGTGTGTGAACATTAGTATATGGGAAGAAGGGCATGCTATGGCACGCTCGTGAATTAGTTTATTCGATTATTCTGAAAAAATCAGTTTGCTATGCTTTTTTTTCGAATGCGAATAATAGCTAATGTTTTGTTATGATAAAGATATATTTTTTCTGTCTTCTTATTTTTTTATTTGTGCAAAGATAATTGTTTTTTTCGTTATCTCTTTGACCTTAAAATTTTATGTTTATTTCTTTTAGCAGTGGATGCTTGGTGTCTTTTTCCGACAGAAGCATTTTTTCGGCAGGGATTTTCCAATCAATTCCGAGGTCGGGGTCGTTGAACATGATGCCGCCATCGGCTTCGGGGTGGTAGAGGTTGTCGCATTTGTAGGTGAAGATGGCGGTGTCGCTCAATACCGAAAAACCATGCGCAAAACCGCGTGGAATGAGGTATTGTAGATGATTTTCGTCGGTCAACTCCACACCATACCACTGTCCGTAGGTGGGCGAACCAGCGCGCAGGTCGACTGCCACGTCCCACACGCGCCCAACGGTTACCGACACCAATTTCGATTGGCTGTAGGGCGCACGCTGAAAATGCAGTCCGCGCACCACGCCAAACGACGATTTCGATAGATTGTCTTGCACAAAATCTTGCGCAATGCCCGCCTCGTGGTAGCGTTCGGCGTTGTAGGTCTCGAAAAAATAACCTCGCGCATCGTTGAAAACACGCGGCTTAATTATCAAAAGGTCTTTGATAGGAGTTTCTAGGATTTCCATAGGGAAACAGTTTCAGGTTAAATGTTTCAAGTTTCAGGTTTGTGGTAGCTACAACTTTTTGCAGTATTATCACTAATCAACCGATCAACTAATCAACTTATTTCGCTGTAGTTTTTTTGTTTTTTACCTCTTTTGTCCACACGTTCAGTTGGGCGAGAATGTCGTTCCAGACGGTCTGGCGCTTTGTCTCGTTCAGAATTTCGTGGCGCATGTTGGGGTAGAGTTTGCTTGTTACGTTGGTGTAGCCCACATTGTTCATGTTGCCCGCAGCCACCTCAAATTTTCTTTCGGAGATGATGCAAGGGTCGTCGGCACCGGCGATGAACCAAATTGGCATGTCGGGATTGTCCATTTTCCAATTGTGGCGGTCGTAGGCGTCGCGCATCAGGTCGAAAAGATTGTTGAATCCGTTCACCGTGAATATGAAGTTGCACATTGGGTCGGCATCGTAGCGCGCCACCACTTTGGGGTTGGAGCAGATCCAAGCGTGCGGCGACACGGGTCCTGTGGCATCTTCAACAAATTTTTTGTTGTGATAGCGGAATGCCATGTCGTTAATTTTCTGGCTGCGATAGTGTCCGCCTTTTTGTTTCACAAGCAGATTGGTGAGTGGAATTCCCAGCACGCATTGCGGATCGTAACTTGGGCTGCCGCAAACTATCAGGCCCGAAAGTTCGCTGTCGTAGCGTTTGGCATACGAGCGCACTACCATCGAACCCATGCTGTGTCCAAAGAGAAAGAGCGGCAGGTTGGGGTAGGCCGATTTTATCATTTTTGTAACCTCCAGCACATCGTCGATGGTTGCTGTGTAGCCGCCGTCGTAGAAATAGCCGAGGTCGTCGAATGTCTTCACGCTGTGACCATGTCCGCGGTTGTCGTGCATCACGCACACGTAGCCTTGATTCGCCAAAAAGCGCATGAACGGAATGTAGCGTTCTTTGTATTCGCACATGCCGTGAACCATCTGCACGATGGCGCGTGGTTGGGTGCTTGGTTTTATTATCAACACGCTCAGTTTCAGGCTGTCGGCCGAGGCTGAAAGTGTTATGCGTTCGGTAATGATTGATTGTGCCGCAGTGGCGCAAAGGCTCACGGCCAGCACAAGTGCAAGAGCAATTTTTCTCATTTATTTCAGATCTAGAAGATATTTTCCGTAGTTTGTTTTTTCCAGTTTGCGACCAAGTGCATGCAGTTCGTCGGTTGTGATCCAGCCGTTGCGCCATGCAATCTCTTCGATGCAGCTTACATAGAAACCTTGGCGATTTTGAATGGTCGCCACAAAGTTTGATGCTTCGAGCAGGCTGTCGCAGTTGCCTGTGTCGAGCCACGCAAAGCCGCGTCCGAACAGTTCCACTTGCAGTGTACCTTCGGCCAGATAGAGTTTGTTCAGGTCGGTTATCTCGTACTCGCCGCGAGCCGATGGTTTCAGGTTGGCGGCTTTTTCGGTAACTGTTTCGTCGTAGAAATAGAGCCCAGGCACTGCGTAGTTGCTTTTGGGCTGTGCAGGCTTCTCTTCGAGCGACAGCACGCGACCATTTTTGTCGAATTCCACCACACCGTAGGCGCGCGGATCTTTCACATAGTAACCAAACACGCAAGCACCGCGTTCAATTGCTGCAGCGCGCTTAAGCATGGAAGAAAAATTCTGTCCGTAGAACATATTATCGCCCAAGATGAGGCAGCCTTTTTCGCCATTCAAAAACTCTGCGCCAAGCACAAAAGCCTGCGCCAAGCCGTTTGGCACTTCCTGCACCTTGTATTCAAAATGCATGCCAATTTGTGCGCCATCGCCAAGCAGATCGCGGAACATGGGCAGGTCGCGCGGGGTACTGATAATCAGCACTTCGCGAATGCCAGCCAGCATCAGTGTCGATAGCGGATAGTAGATCATCGGCTTGTCGTAGACGGGCATAATCTGTTTCGAAATGGCTTTCGACAGCGGGTAGAGGCGTGTGGCGCTGCCTCCTGCGAGAATGATTCCTTTCATTTTAGTTGATGAGTTGATAAGTTGACGAGTTGATAAGTTTAACGCATAAAAAATGGTTTGTGATTTTGTCTTTGTTGCTGCGTTAAAATTGTTGTTGAAATTATTGCGCAAAGGTACAGTTTTTTGATAAAAGTAGCAAGGGTTGAGTAAAGAGTAAGGACAAAAGAGTAAAGACAAGGTCAATTAGGAATTAGGAGAGAGAAGTTAGAAGCGGGGTGACCATGGCATTTTGCAGCCCACAACCAGAAATCTAGAAATCTAGAAATCTAGAAATCCTGCCTTGCAATTGCCTGAAAATCACCGCTTTCTCTACTTTTTCGGCGAAAATCTGGCGAAATGTGCGATTATGCCAAAAAAATAGCGTAAATTTGCACGCTCATTGTGTAACACACTGAAATTAATAATCAAACAAAAAAATAAAACAAAAAACTGCTATGCAAAACAAAGGATTTGTGAGGTTTATTGCCATCGCATTGGCGCTTGTATGCTGCTACTACCTGTCGTTCAGCTTCGTCACTTCGCACTACGATAGTCAGGCGAAAGAGGTTTCGCAAGGCGACAGCAAAAAGTATTATGCCTATCTCGATAGCATCGCTGGCGAAGAGGTTTGGCTCGGCTCGACGCTGAAAGAGTGCCGCGAAAAGGAGATTAACCTCGGCCTCGACCTCAAAGGCGGTATGAACGTCATTCTTGAGGTCTCGGTACCCGACATTCTGCGCGCCCTCTCGGGACACAGTCAAGACCCGCAATTTACGCAAGCCTTGGCCAATGCTCAAGCGCGCTCAAACGCTTCTGGCTCCGATTTCTTGTCGGTTTTCGAAGAAGAATTTGAAAAAATCGATCCCAATGCCAAACTCTCGACCATTTTCAGCACCTACGAACTGCGCGAGCGCGTGCAACTGAACTCGAGCAACGCCGATGTAATGAAAGTGCTGAACGAAGAGGTGAGCAGTGCCATCGACAACTCGTTCCAAGTGCTGCGTACGCGTATCGACCGTTTTGGCGTGGTTCAACCCAACATTCAACGCCTCGATGCACAAGGCCGTATCTTGATTGAGCTGCCTGGCATTAAAGAGCCTGAACGCGTGCGTAAACTGCTGCAAGGTTCTGCCAACCTCGAATTCTGGACAACCTACAACGCATCGGAACTGATGCCGCTGTTTGCACAAGCCAACGAAATTGTGCGTGATATAAATGGTGTAGAAGATGTGGCTAAAACTGAGGCTGCTCCTGTGGCTGAAGAAAAAGTTGACACCGCTGCCGACGACATCGACGCTCTGGCTACTTCGCTGAAAAACGATGGCGAGGCTAAAACGGAAGAGGCTGACAACGCTCGCTACGAGGAGTATGTTCGCAATAATCCACTCTTTGCCGTGCTGCACACCGAAGGCAATTACGGTCCTGTAGTTGGCACAGTTTTGGCTGCCGATACCGCCAAAGTGAACGCCATGCTCGGCATGAAACAGGTACGCGACATTCTGCCACGCGAACTCCGTCTGAAATGGACCGTGAAACCTGTCGACGAAAAAGCTAAACAACTGGCATTCCAACTGATTGCCATCTACGCTCCGAACCTCGACGGCCGCGCTCCACTTGATGGTAGCGTTATCACCGAGGCTAGCACCGACTTCGACCAGCTGACCAACGGCGCCGTTGTAAGCATGAAGATGAATTCGGAAGGCGCAAAAACTTGGGCACGTTTGACCAAAGATAACATTGGCAAATCTATCGCCATTGTGCTCGACGATTATGTTTATTCGTTCCCAACGGTAAACAGTGAAATCACTGGTGGTAACTCGCAGATTTCGGGTAAGTTCACGCAGGAAGAGGCAAAAGACTTGGCCAACATTCTGCAATCGGGCAAAATGCCAGCACCTGCACGCATTGTGCAAGAAGATGTGGTTGGTCCGTCGCTGGGTCAGACTGCCATTCACGATGGCTTGATCTCGTTCGTCATCGCCTTCTGCTTGGTTCTGCTCTACATGATTTTCTACTATGGCTTGATTCCTGGCTTGATTGCCGATGGCGCATTGCTCTGTAACATCTTCTTCCTGTTTGGTATTTTGGCATCGTTCCGTTCGGTACTTACGCTGCCTGGTATCGCAGGTATCGTACTGACCATGGGTATGGCGGTCGACGCTAACGTGCTTATCTACGAGCGTGTGCGCGAAGAGTTGCGCGCTGGCAAAAATCTGAAAAAAGCCATTGCCGATGGTTATGCCAACGCCCTTTCGGCCATTATCGATGCCAACGTAACAACCATTCTTACTGGTATTATCTTGGCATTGTTCGGCACGGGTCCAATCCGCGGCTTTGCCATCACGTTGATTATTGGTATCATCACTTCGGTATTCACCGCTGTGTTCCTCACGCGTCTGATCTACGAACGCATGGCCAAGAGCGACAAAGAATATCACTTGGAATTCACCACCAACTTCACTCGCAACTGGTTCCAAAACACGCATTTCGACTTTGTGAAAGCGCGCAAAATTGGTTACATCATTTCGGGTGTGCTGATGTTGGCTGCCATCGTTTCGCTGTCGACACGCGGCTTGAAACATGGTATCGACTTCTCGGGCGGTCGCAACTATGTGGTTCGTTTCGAGCAACCTGTGAATGCCGATGAATTGCGCAAAACACTCGAAGGCGCGTTCGAAGGCTCGCAACTGAGCGTCATCACCATGGGTAGCGACAATCAGATTCGCATTTCGACCAACTACGCTGTAGAAAACAGCAGCGATTCCATCGACGATGTGATCGAGACGATGCTCTACACCAACTTGAAACCTTACTTGAACGAGCAGGTTACGAAAGAGATGTTTGTTCAGCGCTACACGGTTGAAAATGGTGTTTATGCTGCTTCGGTCGAGAATAGCGAAGTTACAAACTATGGTATTCAAAGTTCGCAAAAAGTTGGTCCGTCGGTTGCCGACGACATCAAATCTTCGGCCATTTGGTCGGTTGTGTTTGCGTTGCTTGGCATCGGACTCTACATTCTGCTTCGTTTCCGCAAATGGACCTTCTCGGTTGGTGCCGTTGTAGGTTTGATGCACGATGCACTGTTCGTCTTGGGCGTTTACTCCATCTTCTACTCGATCATGCCGTTCTCGCTCGAGATTGACCAATCGTTCATTGCTGCTATTCTTACGGTAATCGGTTACTCTATCAACGATACGGTGGTTGTGTTCGACCGCGTGCGCGAAAATGCTGGACTCTATCCGAAACGCGCCTTTGGTCGCACCATCAACGAGGCTCTTAACTCAACCTTGAGCCGTACATTCAGCACCTCGTTGAGTACG
>CAVHRT010000057.1:0-11232 GCA_963638355.1 Flexilinea sp.
TGTCTGCACTGTTCAGTGCCGACCTCGGTGGTGTAGACAATTTTGCCTTTCGCACCCTGTGTAGGCACGCCCACAATGAAGCCTTTCACCCAACTGAGTGCCTGATTGTAGCCGCTCTGTTTCTGCAAAGCAATGGCTTCGGCACAGGTGTAAGGATCGTCTTTCGTGCCTGTCCCTGCAAAAAGTGTGGCGCAAAATAGCGTCAACACCGCTAGTGTAAGTGTTTTTTTCATGAGAATTTTATTGATTTCTAGGTTATAATTTCTGATTTCTGATTGGGCGGTGAGCCCGTTGAACCGCAGTCCGCAATTCTTGCGACTAACTCGCAAAGTTACACATTTTATTTAACTTTATCTGGATTTTTGGCGAGAAAATCTTTCCAACTGCGATAGTGCTTGCCATCGGTTGTTGGACGCGAGGTTTCCAGAAAATGGCAATAAGCCGCTCCCAGCGCGTCGGTAGCGTCGAGTTGCTTGGGTAACGCGTCGGCATCGAGTTTCAAAAGCCGACAAAGCATGCCAGCCACCTGCTCTTTGCTGGCGGCGCCATTGCCCGTGATGGCCTGTTTAATTTTCAGCGGCGCATATTCTGCCACGGGAATGTCGTGTGTGATGGCTGCCGCAATGGCCACACCTTGCGCGCGCCCAAGCTTGAGCATCGACTGCACATTTTTGCCAAAAAACGGCGCCTCGATGGCCAATTCGTCGGGCAGATATTGCGCAATGACCTGCGACACGCCCACAAAAATCTGCTGCAGCGACAGGTATTGATCGTGAATTTTGCGCATATCTATCACGCCCAGCGTAACGCACTCGGCTTTGCGACCAACCACGCGCAAAATGCTGTAGCCCATCACATTCGAGCCTGGGTCGATACCAAGAATGAGCCGTTCGTTAGGCGTTGTCTCCATCGTATTTTTCTTGAAAAATTAGTGATAATTGGCGGATTAAAACAACCGCAGTGCTGCCACTTTTCACTTTATAGACTTTCTACTTTTCACTCGAAATCTTTCGAAAACTTCCGCAAAATTAGAAAAAATCTGCCAGATTTGCAAATTCATATTTTTTTCGTACCTTTGCCTTTTGGAAAAATCGCGAAAATCGTAATAAAAAAAATCATCAAAAATATGAAATCGACCAACATTGTAACTGCCTTGCTGATGTGCCTTGCCTTGGCTTTCAGTGGCTGTAAAGTGCAAAATGCACCGGGCGCATACATCCCCGCCGAAGGCGAAAAACCTGCCAAAGAGACGCTCGCTAAAAAGCCGAAAAAAGAGACGCCAAAGCCTGCAGAACCCGAAAAAACTGCCGAACCCGAAGTGGTGGAGGTGGCTGCCGAGCCAGAAAAACCTGTTGTCGAAGAAAAAGTTGAGGAGAAAGAGGTTACTCGTTCCGAGACTTTCAGTGTGATCGAGGGCGAATCGGAAGCCGATCTGAAAACCTACCACGTGGTGATTGGCAGTTTCAAGAGCCAAGACAACGCCAAACGTCTGCAAGCCTCGATGCGTCCCGACTACAAGCCAATCATTGTGATAAACGAGCGCGGCATGTATCGCGTGCTGTTGGCGTCGTTCGACGATTATGCTTCGGCCAAACAGAAAATTGCCGAGATAAAAGCGCGCTTCGCCGACGCTTGGGTGCTTGTTCAGAAAAAATAGGCGCACCGCTCATCCATCGATGGAAAAAGCAAAACTGACAATTCTCGGTTCTGGCTCTGCCACGCCCACGCCCGAACGATTCCAGTCGTCGCAACTGTTCGAAATTCGCAACAAACAATTTCTGATCGATTGCGGCGAAGGCGCGCAAAATAGCATGATTCGCCACGGCGTTCGCACGGCGCGACTGAACCACATCTTCATCTCGCACCTGCATGGCGACCACTATTTTGGTCTGCTCGGTCTAATGTCGACGCTGGGCATGATGGGGCGCACTGCCGATTTCGAAATTCATGCGCAGCCCGATCTGGAGCGACTTCTGCGGCCGCAAATCGACTATTGTCTGGACGATTTTCCATTCAAAGTGATTTTTCACCCGTTCAATCCGCGAAAATCGGAGGTGATTTACGACGATCGCAGTCTGAAAGTTACTACCATTCCGCTGAAACACAGCGTGCCGACCACAGGTTTTCTCTTCGAAGAAAAAAATAAACCGCGTCATCTGCGCCGCGATATGGCGGAGGCGTTCGGTGTGCCGGTGAGCAAGTACAAAGAGATTGTGGCTGGTGCCGACTACATCACGCCCGATGGACAAGTGATTCCCAACAGCCGCTTGACCACCGAGCCAACCAAACCCAAACGCTTTGCCTACATTTCCGACACTGCCTATTCCGAAAAAATCGTTCCGCTGATAAGTGGTGTCGATCTGCTCTACCATGAGGCGACTTTTCTGACTGAACACGAGGTGCGCAGTCGTGCCACGCTGCACAGCACTGCCGCTCAAGCCGCTACCATAGCCAAAATGGCGCAAGTGGGCGAACTTGTCATTGGGCACTACTCGGCGCGCTACCGCGATGTCAGCCCTGTGCTTGACGAGGCGCGCGCCATCTTTCCAAACACAATCGCCGCTGCCGATGGACTTGTGATAAATTTCTAAATTTTTGATTTTGCGGCAAAATCATTTTGCATTTGAAGATTTGAAAATTTGAAGATTGAGGGTAATCGTGAAATTATTTCGAAATATATTGATTATCAACTTGTTAGTAGTGGTTTTTGCTGGTGCGCTATTGGCACAAAAGCCGAGCGAGGCGATGCGTCTTTTCGATGAAGGCAAATTTGCCGAAGCAGCCGAAATTAACCGTCAACTGCTGAAAAAGAAACCAACCGATGGCGTTGCTAACTACCGTTTGGCGCGCTGTCTGGTGGAATTGGGGCAGAACGCTGAGGCGATGGAGTATCTGCAGATTGCTGGCGAAAATGATTTTGCGAAAGCCTACGCGCTGCTTGGCGACCTGCTTTTTGCCGATTATCGCTTTGCCGAAGCAGCCGATGCCTACACGCAGTGGACGGAGCAGGGCGAGATGGATAGCACCCTGCGAGCCAACTACGCAATGCGATTGCGTACTTCGAATTTGGGCGCACAAATGTTGCAGCATGTTGAAGATATTGCGCTGATTGATAGCGTGTTACTGTCGAAAAAAGAGTTCTTTGCAACATTTTCGCTGCAGTGCGAAACGGGGCGACTCTATCCGACAGAAAACGGACTTTTTGCCTATGAAGCGGGTCGCAACGATCGTCGAATTACTACGCAAAACAGTGGCGGTCAGACTGACCTCTACATCAGCAATAATCTGATGGGTGAGTGGAGTGCGTCGCAGCCGCTTTCGTCGGTGCTGAATAGCGCTGGAAACGAGAATTTTCCGTTCGTGGCGGGCGATGGCGTTACCATCTATTTTGGCTCCGATGGTCACGAAGGCTTGGGCGGCTACGACATTTTTGTGGCGCGCTACAACAGCGATCGTGCCGATTTCACCCTGCCGCAAAACATCGGTATGCCGTTCAATTCCACTGCCAACGATTACTTGCTTGCCATCGACGAGATGGCGGGCATTGGTTGGTTCGCCACCGACCGCGCGTGCCAATCTGACAGCGTGGCGATCTATCGTTTTTTGCCAAATTTGCAGCGCACCATTTTGCGCGACAAGAGCGACGATTATCTGCGCGATGCAGCACGCCTGCGCATTCACCGAACTGCCGCTGCACCGCACTTTAGCGACACCATCAGCCACAAAATGCCTCGCACCGTTGGCACACAATTTGTGGTTAACGACACGACTGTTTATTCGTCGGCCAGCGACTTTGTGAGCGATGAGGCGCGCGCCGATTATACGCAACTGCAGACCATGCGACTGCGTCTGGCGCAGATGCAATTCACCCTGCAAGCCAAGCGCGAACTGTGGCAACTGAGCGACACCGAAGCCGAGCGCAACGATCTTGCCGCCGAAATCATCGCCGCTGAGCGCAACATGCAGATGACGCGCACGGCCATCAGAGAATGCGAAAAACGAATCAGAAGCGAAGAAAATGGTTCTCTGATTTCAAAATGAGAAAAAATTAACCAAAAAATCATACTAAAATGAAAAAGAATTTGATGTTGTGCGTTGTGGTAGCATTGTGCAGCGCGCTATTTTTCAGTTGTGAAAAGGAAGATGAACCGCAGGGCGGCAAAATTGAACCATGCGACAGCGTAAAAGTCGATCCCGTCGATACTGTAAAAATTGATCCAGTCGATAGCGTTGTGGAACCGATTTCGTTGCAGATGATCGAAAAAATGTGCTCTGTGATTGGTCAGTCCGATACTGCGCTAACTAACTGGCTTACAGCCAATAAGTTCGTTTACGATAGCCAAGCAGAGGCCTATCTGTTGAATGGCGACAGCGTGAAATTCTCGTCCGACGCCACGAAAGGAATTTATCTGGTCAAAATATTCACGATTGACACCACCACTAACGACCGAGCATTCGCCTTGTTGGCCGAGGCAAAAGTGAGTGGCGACAAACGCTCGCTGCCTTTCACTGGCATTGTTGGCGAAAAGACCTACAACGACTACGACCAATTTCTGACCGCTGCCAAGGCCGCTGCTAATTCGGAGAATAACGAGTGGACTGCCGCTTTTGCCGATGTCACAAGCATTATGCAACACATAATGCTCTCGAAACTTGGCACCTCCACTTTCACTAGTCTGCCTGCCGTAGCCATGACTTACGAAGAGGGCGAAGGCGTTAAAATTGGCATAACCGATGCGGTTCTGAACGACAAAATGCTAGAAGAATTGGCAGAATATGGTTTTAACTTCAATTAGTGATAATTGATTGCTAAACAGCAATTTAACGAACGAGAAACGGCTTCTAGGAGCCGTTTCTTTCGTTTTAACACAAATTTCTCCGAAAAATTGGCAATTTTTATGCTTTTCTGAAAGAAAGTTTGTAAATTTGCAGCGTGTTGTTGCTAAATCAGACTTTTATGAAAGGCGTAAATCGACGATTTTTTGCAATTCTGCTGTTTTTTTTCAGCGTTAGTAGTGTCAGTGCCGATGTTTGGGACGGTTCGGTTGATGCTACGCTCGATTTGAGCGGATCGGCCATCGAGATAAGCACTTCGGCGCAGTTGGCGCGCGTGGCTCAAGCTGCCGCGACTGACGATTTTGCAGGAAAAACGCTGCACTTAACCTCCGACCTCGACCTCGCGAACCTTGCTTGGTCGCCCATTGGCTCGGCTTCGAAACCATTTGCCGGCACTTTCGATGGTGGCGGCCATCAAATCAAAAATATAAAAGTGGCGGGCAGCGACTATGTGGGACTTTTTGCCTACATCGGTGCTGCGGGTTCGGTGAACGCGCTTGCCATCACGGGCGGCACTTTCGAAGGCGACAACTATGTGGGCAGCGTGGCGGGTTACAACGCTGGCACTATCACAAACTGCTTTGCCATGGCGGTGGTGGAGTACAAAAACGGCACGGCTGGCGGTCTGGTTGGCTACAATTCTGGCACGATTTCGTATGTCTACACCACGGGACGACTCTACAAACGCCAAAGTGCTGCGGGTTTCGCTGGCGGATTGGTGGGCGAAAATGCTGGCAAAATCACCGATGGCTACAGCTTGGCGCTGGTCGATGGCGAAAATGCCGCAGGTTTGATTGGCAAAAATGCCGAAACTGCCACGCTCGAGCGGCTCTATTGGGATAAACAGATGTCGAACCCGAATCAAACCACAGTGCGCAGCGGCAGCGCGGCGGGCACTTTCACCAAAGACATTACGCAGGATATGTACAACATTTTTGCGAGCGATGCCAATTGGGTTACTGGGGACAATTATTATCCTGAATTGAGGGCGTTTGCTGGGAAGGAATTCTCGCTGGTGTCGGTTGTTCGCATCATTTTCCACAAAAATGCCTGCGCTGGCGCGGTGAAAGTTTTTGAGAAACAGAACTATTTCGTTGCGTCATCTACCGAAAAAAATGGCAACACTGTAACTTGGACTTGCGATCCAGAACCCGATAATGTCAATGGACCAATAACTGGAATTTATGGCGGGCACATCGAATTCAGGCAACGTTGCGAAAAGCAGGAAGCCAAACTCACTGCCACATACGGCGAATCGAAGAAAGATGTCTATGTGGTGGTATCGGGTTACGACAATTTTACGCCCGGAGCCATTGTAACCAACGGCACTGCCGCCATTCACGAAACGCTCTGTTTTGGCAACGAAAACAAGCTGAAAGTTGAATCGGACAAGCCAGCGCTTGGTGGTAACGAGAATTACAGATATCTTTTCTACGAATATAAAATCACGCGCCGCGACGATGGCACCATCGACACGCTTTCGAGCCGATGTGTCGGCGAAGGCAAGAGTGCTGAGTTAAGTGGCTATCAACCAGCTGATTATGGCACGTACATGGTGGTGCGCTACGCTCACGATGGCATGTGCCAACTCGAGCCGCTGCGCAGCGAAGGCACATTTTTCGTAACCATTCTTCCGCCTCCCGATGCTGGCGCGGTGGATTCGACCATGAGTGCGACCATTGTGTCGGGCAACGATTCGCTGCTGATACTCAGTCTGCGCGACGCCTCGCTCGATACTGCTGAGTACGATGCGCACAACATCAAATACAATCAACTGCACTACGCTTGGGAGATTTACTACAGCCAGTTCGATTATGCCACGGGCGATTCGCTGCAAAGCACTACGCTGATTGCCTCGAAAGACACGCTAACGACCGACACTTCGACGCTGATAGCCGATGTGAGCCGCGTTGGCGAATACACCATCTATCGCTATGTGGTGAGCGATTGCAACAAAAAAACGCTCTATCAGTCCGAAGGCGCAGTGCGTCTGAGGGTGTTCGACCCGTTCGATGCGGGCTGCATTTCGGGCGATTCGGTGGCGGGGAAACACATTGTTTGTAATGCCGATAAGAGTGCGCTCGACAGTCTTGACGAGGCCGCTGCACCAACGGGCGGAAGTGGAGTTTACGAATATCGCTGGACGATTGACGGGGAAGATTTGTCAGGCGCAGATTCGGCATTCTGTCTTGTCGATTTGCAAATGCTGACCGCTACAAAACCTGCGGTGCTGCGCCGCTATGTGCGCGACACGATTGCTGGCATTGATTGGCAACTCTCGACCGATTCTGCCACATACATTCTCTATGCGCCATTCGATGTGGGTGCAGTGCAAAAAATCGACTCGATCATCTGCATGCCGCAGGGCGATGCTGGTGTGGAACTTTCGCTGCCAAATGCTACAGAAGCGCAGGGCGGTGACGAGGCGAACATTCGTTATCGCTGGCTTTTGACTTTCGATTGGCAGGGCGGAAATCGTACCGAAACGCTCGAAAATAATGCTGCCGCAGCCAGTTATTCCTTCAAACTGAAAGATGAAAAACTGCCGCTGACCATCGCTGCGGTGCGGCAAGTAACCGATGGCGCGTGCCAAAGCAATTGGGCGAATTCGCGCGACACGGTGCGTTATCATATTTCGCAAGAAGCTGTGCAGGAAATGCCGCTGTGGATTTGCGCTGAGCAGTTGCCTTACGACTATGTTTTCACGCTGTCGGACAGCACCACGCAGACGCTGCATTTTGCCACCGAAAAAGATACCATTTGGGTTGACGATGCGAATGCGCTTGGTTGCACGCAACACCTCAAATTCTTCATTTTGCTGCGCGAACAGGCCTCGATAGATGTAACCACCGAACTTTACGCTTGTCAGACTGCGGGCGAGGTGGTCATTGGCATCAACTCGTCGGTTGGCTCGCTGCAACAATATGCGCTGCAATTCGACGACGCAGCGCAAAAGGCGGGTTTTGCAAATCAAATTGACTCCACACTCTCCGATGCGCTCACCATTCCAATCAGCATTCCGCAAGGTGTGAAACCCGGAAATTACAAAGCCTATCTGCAATTTTCAGATGGTGCCGACGACGATGTCTGCGCGAGTGCCATCTACGAAATAACCATTTCGGTCGGTGCTGATGGATTTTTGCACACCAAATGGAACGATGTTTTGTTTGTCGACAATAACGACAAAAATGGTCAGCCCACTGCCGAAAGCGACCTCGCATTCACAGCCTATAGTTGGTACAAAGATGGCGACCTCGTGGCAACCAGCGAGGAATCGTTTTACTACGAAGAGGGCGGACTGAACGGCATTTACTACGCCATTGCTACCACTACCGATGGCGCAAAAATTCGCCTCTGCGATGTGGAAGTGCGGCCAAGCACTGCGCTCGTTTCTGCAAAATTAAATGATTTTTCAATTTTCCCGAATCCTGTCGCAGTGAACGAGAAAATTGCCATTTCGGACGCTGAAAATTGCGCTAAAATCGTCATTTTCAATGCTTTAGGACAGGTTGTCGAGGATTTTAGTCGAAATGATGAAATTGTCGCGCCAAGCGCCGCTGGAATTTACTTCGTTCAGATGAAGATGGCGAATGGCACAACGCAAACTGCTAAACTGATGGTGCGATGAAACGACTGTTTGTCATAGCGTTGGCGGCTGCATTTTCGCTGATAGCAGCAGCGCAGTCGGAGGTCGATTTGCCGTCGACCGATTCGGCGCGCGCAGTTGGTCAGAAAGGCTCGTATCTGCAAGTGGGCGGCGGCATTGGCGTGAGTCAGTTGCGCTACGATTTGACGGGCGGCAAAATCTTGCCATATTTTCCATCGTTCACTGCCAATGTGGGCTATGCCTACTATTTTTTGCCTTACATGGGCATTGGCATTGGCGTGGGTGTGAGCGATTACGGCACAAATGCTACATTCACCGAAACTCAGATCTGGAGCGGACTTACCGATGAATTTGGCGACGAATACGAACATCGTACCGAAATCAAAAAGTGGAATGAGCGGCAGTTAGCTTATCTGCTCGAAGTGCCTGTGGCATTGCGTTTTAAGGAGAATTTTGGCCGGCGCGTTGGACTGTTTGCGCACATCGGTGCGAAATTTGCCATGCCCATCTACGCCACGCGGCAGCTGACCGATGCCACCATTTCGCACACGGGCTATTATCCGTTTTGGAATCTTACGTTGCACGATTTGCTAAATCGTTTCGAGACCGAGACTTTCGACAATCAGAAGCACGAACTGAACTCGTTTGCGAAATTTTATGCTACCATTTTTGCCGAAATTGGCACAAATATCAGCCTCGCCAAACGCGTCGATTTGTTGGTGGGTGTGTATGCCACTTGCGGTACGTTCAATTTTGACGCTACGCCCGATGACGAGAAAAAAGACCTCGGCTTTGCCACCGAAAAGAATGGCTATGGCTCGTTTATGCCGACTTACGATGGACTTTTGGCCACGAAAAATGCGGGGAGCATTTTGCCTTGGTCGGCTGGCGTGAAAGTGGAATTTAACTTCTTTGTCGGACGCACCGACGAGCAGAAAGAGAAAGCGCGTCAGCGCAAAGAGCAACGCGCTGCCGACAAAATTCAGCACGATACCATCTATATTTGCGACACCATCTATCGCGAAATTCCGCCAGTGGAAACTGCGCCGCAGCCCGAAATTAGGGTCGATACCGTGGTGCAAACGCAGACCATCGTAAGTGGGCAGCAACGGCTCGACGATCTGCTGAAACGCGCCGTTATCTGGTTCCGATTCGATAGTTATGTGCCGATGATTGAGCCTGCTTATCTGCTCGATTCTGTGAAATCCATGCTCGATGCGCACCCCGACGTGGCGATTCAGATAAACGGTCACGCCTGCAAAATTGGTTACGACGAATACAACCAACGATTGGCTATGCGTCGCGCTCAGGCGGTTTATAACCTGCTGAAAACCAAAGGAGTAGACGAGCGTCGCATGCGCGTGGCATCGTTTGGCGCCAATTATCCGTTCCACTACAGCGGTGATCATCTGCTGCGTTACGATCGTCGTGTGGAGATTGTTCCTGCTTCGATGCGCGAGATGAACGACTATTGGGGCAATCTGCCGCAGCCAACTGCCACCGACAGCGAGCGCATTTACGATCATTATAATTCGTTTTGTGGCGAAGAAACGCTACGTCCTGGCACAACGTTGGCGCAGTTAGCACGCAAATACTACGGCATCACCGAATTTTGGGTTTATATCTACGAGGCTAACACCGACCGTATCAGCAACCCGAATCAACTGCCCGATGGTCTCACCATAATGATTCCGCGCCTCGACCCAACCAACGCTGCATTGCGCACAAAAGCGAAACAGTTGGAAGAAAAGTATAAACGGGAGTAGGGAAGCGGCATACCACGTCCATTCTTGATGTCTGAAATTTCTTTCTTGACGAATTCCACAACAGAAATCGCAGAACAGAAAATTCTGCGTTTTTTTGTACCTTTGCATCAGAAAAAATCGTCAAAAAATGAAAAGAGCCATTTTCCCTGGGTCGTTCAATCCGTTCACACGCGGACACCAGAGCATTGTGCAGCGCGGCCTGCAGTTGTTCGACGAGATTGTGATTGGCATTGGGCACAACACCGCCAAACAATCCGACGCTGATGTGCAAACGCGGCTGCAAACCATCGCAGCGCTCTACCGCAATGAGCCGCGCGTTTTGGTGCAGATTTACGATACGCTGACGGTAGATTTTGCCCGAAAAGTCGATGCAAAATTCATTTTGCGCGGTGTGCGCACGGTGGAGGATTTCGACTACGAACTGCAAATGGCCGATGTGAATCGCCTGCTGTCGGGCATCGAGACGGTGGTGCTATTTGCCGAAGCCGACAAAGTTGAGATTTCGTCGTCGCTCGTGCGCGAACTGCAGCAGTTTGGCAAAGATGTCTCGGAATATCTGCCGGAGAATGGAGGGTGAGTGGGGTATTTTTTAGTGATATGGCGCAGGAAACAAAACTTCAGGAGATTCTCAAACTGCATGGCGATTTCTCGGCATACTTTTGTGAGCGTGTGTTGCAGCTGTTGATGGGAAGCGATAACAAAGAGAATATCGCACTCTCAACCGTGCGTTTGCAAGCGGTGTTGATGTTGATTGCCAATTGGACGACGCCTGAAATTCGAAAGCAGATCCTCTCTATGGCTGTGGGCGAGAATATAACCCTTGACGAAGCAAATATGCTTTTCGATTTTGCTAATGTCGAACCTATTCCAGACGAAAACGTTATAGTGTGGGACGACTATGGTAATCCTGTTTCGTTAACCCCAACTTTGGAGCAGCAGACGACACTTTGGTACAAAAATGGTCTGACTATCAAGGAAAATGCGATTGAAAAGATGAAGTCCGCTTTCAATGCTTGTGCTAGG
>CAVHRT010000058.1:0-10957 GCA_963638355.1 Flexilinea sp.
ATTGTACCTTTGCGCCTGAAAATTAACTCATTACTAACTTAAAAAACAAACAAAAATGAAAAAAGTAATTTACTGCCTTGCAGTTGCTGGTCTCGTTCTTGGTCTGGCATCGTGCCAAAAAGAGAAAGAAGAAGAAAACGTCACCAATTTTGTTGATGCCGAAGCGGTGTATGTTATGGAACTTGATGAAGACGTACACTACTTCATGCTTAACCTTCAAACAGATGTGCAGGTAGACGACAGCAACTACATCGTTTCGGCTGGAGAACTTGCCTACCTCACTCTTCTTACGTCTGATACAATTTTGGTACCTGGTAAATATGTTACCTCGGACAACTACGAAGCAGGCACCATCGTTCCTAAGTTTTCAGAATGGGTAGAACTCGGCGAAGGTGGCGAACTTCTCTATGATAAGTTGCAAAAAGACGGCTCGGTAGAGATTTCTGTTAAGGACGACATCTACACCATCAATGTAAACCTGGTTGACTCGGCCGATGTTGCACACTCTGGCAAATTCGTTGGCAAAGTTCCATACTATTCGTATTACGAATAAAAAGTAAAATCCTTATAAAATTGCAGCCTGAAGAGAAATCTTCGGGCTGTTTTTTGCACAAAAACACCCTGCGTCCTTACTCTTTTGTCCTTATTCCTTACTCCAAAAAATATCGCTATCTTTGCACTATGATTTCGGGTAAATGATTATTTGCCCCTACAATTTTTACACCTATGGAAAATCTCATTGCCGATAGCGGTTCTACCAAGACCACATGGTGCCTTGGTAGCGAAACATTCCAAACCGCAGGTCTCAATCCATATCACCAGAGTGCAGCGAGCATTGCCGCCACGCTACGCACTTTGCCCGAAGAGATGCGCACGCCCGAAAGCGTCTTTTTCTATGGCTCGGGTTGCACGCCCGAACGCAGCGGCGTACTGGAGGCTGCATTGCATCAGGTTATGCCGCAAGCCGCAGTCAGTGTAGCGTCCGATTTGCTGGGTGCAGCGCGCGCATTGTTGCAACACCAGTGCGGCATTGCCTGCATAATCGGTACAGGTTCCAATTCGTGCCTCTACGATGGCGAAAAAATTGTGGAGAATATCTCGCCGCTGGGCTACATTCTTGGCGACGAAGGCAGCGGAGCGGTCATTGGGCGGCATTTTGTGGGCGATTGCCTAAAAAATCAAGTGCCTGCCGAGTTGCGCACGCTTTTTCTCGAGACCTATCGCACCACACCCGCCGAAATTGTGGAACATGTCTATCGTGGCGAGCAACCCAATCGCTATTTGGCCAGTTTCATGCCATTTCTTTCTGAAAATATCGGAAAGTTCGATTATATCAATACGCTGATAATCAATTGCTTCGACGAATTTTTCAAAAGAAATGTGCTGCAGTATGCCGACGCACAGCGTTTGCCTGTGTCGTTTGTCGGATCGGTGGCGCATCATTTTCAAAAGCCGTTGCGCGAGGCAGCTGCGCAATTCGGTCTGCAAATTGGCAAAATAGAAAGGTCGCCAATTGAAGGATTAAAAAAATTCCACATTTCGTAAATTGAAAAATATTTGTATATTTGCGGAGTGAAATTTTGGAGAAAAAACTATGGAAACAACGAAGAAAAAAACAACAAGAAAGAGAGCAGTATCTGCAAGAGCAAGAATTAAACCGAGAGGCTTGGCGGGTATTTATGCTGGCAAAATGAAATTAAACGGCACAAGCGAAGAGATTTTCAACTTGGGCTTATGAAGCGATATTTGCTTGACACACATATTGCTGTTTGGTTTTTGTTAAACGACAAAAAACTTTCACAAAACATTCGCGAAGAGATAGAATATTTCCAGGATGTCTATTTCGTGAGTGTCGTTTCGTTGCAAGAAATTGTCTTGTTGAAACAAAACAAAAAGATAGAAACCAGCAAGATGTTGAAAGATATGATTGCTGACTTTCAACGCTATAACATCGGCATTTTGGAATTAAATTCGCACCATGTAGAAACCTACGAAACGCTTTCGTCACCGATTATCAACGGCAAACAGCACGACGATCCTTTCGACCGCCTACTCATTTCGCAAAGTATAGCCGACAAAATGACGTTAATATCAGCCGACAAAAAATTCCCTTTTTACAAAGATAAGGGATTTAAGTTGCGAGAAAACAATTAAACAGCTGGGAATCAGCATTTTTATAAAATAGAAAGGTCGCCAATCGAAGGATTGACGACCTTTCATCTTTCTAGTTCCGACTGAACTTATTTTGCAGCGGCTGCGGTTTCTGCTTCAGGAGCAACCAGTTTGTAGCCACGTCCATGAACGTTCAGGATCTGAACTTCAGGGTCGTCGGCCAATTTTTTACGCAGTTTGGTGATGTACACATCCATGCTGCGAGCATTGAAGTAGTTGTCCTCGATCCAGATGGTTTTCAAAGCATAGTTGCGCTCGAGCACGCCATTCATGCACTCGGCCAAAAGCGACAGCAACTCGCTCTCTTTGGTGGTGAGGTGAATGTTCTTGCCATCGATGGTGAGGCGTTGTTTGTGCGTGTCGAAAATGAAGTGGCCAATGGCAAAGTTCTGACCAAGTTTGTTGCGGCGCGTGTTCATGCGGCGTTGAATGGCCTCCATGCGGAACAGCAACTCTTCCATGCTGAAAGGTTTGGTCATGTAGTCGTCGGCACCAATGCGGAAGCCAGCAATCACATCTTCTTTCAGGGTTTTAGCGGTCAAGAAAATGATAGGAACACGGGTGTTGACGCGACGGATTTCTTGTGCCAGTTCGAAGCCATCTTTTTTAGGCATCATCACATCGAGCAGGCAGATGTCGTAGCGGTTCTCTTCGAACGCTTTCAGACCCTCTTCGCCGTCGGGCATCAGGTCGACATCATAGTTTTTTGCTTGCAGATACTCGCTAAGCAACATGCCGAGGTTCTCATCGTCCTCGCAAAGCAATACTTTTGCTGAATTCATCATAATGGTTTGATTTTTAAATAGTTAATGATATTGTTTCTAAGTTTATGAGTTTATTGGTTGATCGGTTGATAAGAAGTTCATCAAGTCTATAAAGTTATAAAGTTCATAAAGTTTCGCATTCCGCAATCACTGCTCACTGCTCACTTCTAACTTCTCACTCTTTACTCATCAGCGGCAACTCAATTATGAATTTTGTGCCGATGCCTAGTTCGCTTTCGGCGTGAATGGTGCCGTGGTGCATGGTTACGATGCGTTTCACATACGCCAGACCGAGTCCGAAACCTTTTATGTTGTGCAGATTGCCCGTTGGCACGCGATAGAATTTGTCGAAAATGTTTTTCACATGCTCTTTGGCAATGCCCATGCCGTTGTCCTCGATGGTGATGATGATGTGGTTATTGTCGCCATTGCGCGTGGTTACAGTCAGATTCAAATCATCTTTTCTATATTTCACGGCGTTGTCCATCAGGTTGTAAAACACATTGGTCAGGTGCATATCGTCGGCCAAGACTGTGGCGTTGGTGGCTTCCAGTTGCGTGAGTATGCGACCGTGCATGCGGTCCACTTTCAGCGAGAAATTGTCGCACACCGATTCGAGCGTATCGTTCACATCTATTTCGCTGAATTTCAGCACCGATTTACCCTGCTCGAACAGCGACATTTGCAGCACGCGCTCCACAAGGAACCCAAGGCGGCGCGTCTCTTCGTCAATCACATGCGACACATGCGACAAAATTTTCGGACTGTTTTGTATCGATGGGTCGTTGAGCATTTGCGATGCCAACGAAATGGACGAAATCGGAGTTTTCAGTTCGTGCGTCATGTTGTCGACAAAACTGTTTTTCAACTCGGTAACATGGCGTTGGCGGAATACATACCACAAAATGAATATGAAGGTGAGCGTTATCAGCAGCATCAGCGCAAAACTTGGCAGCAACGTGGTGAGCGAGTGGCTCAAGTGGTGATGCAGATTTGGGAAGCTGACGCAGATGAAATATTCTGGCACTTCGTGACTTTTTGGGAATAGCGGCTGACGATACGAATCGGGCGCAATGGCCATGTCGCGATCGCTCTTGTAGAAAACCACGTCGTGCTGACCAATCACCGCATAGTGAAATGGCAGCGTAATGCCATTTTCGTTCAGTTCGTCGCTCAAAAGCAGACCCAACTCTTCAAAATTTATGCGCTGGCTGACGCTTTTGTAGCGCGCCGTGTTGAGTAGTTTTGCCACCACTTTGTAGACCAGATCGGTGGCGTTGAGCGTGTACACATTGTTGCAGCGGCATTGCGCATCGAGCAGGCGACCGAGCGAGCAGTCGCTGTCTTGCGGTGTGATGTCGAGCGGTTCGTGTTCAAGCGATTTTGCGTCAATCAAGCGTTGATTTCTGCCGCCTTCGTTCAGCAAAATGGCAACTGCATCGTTTTCGTCGAGCGTTTGCAGCAGCGTCTCGTCGAGGTAGCGTTGTGCCTCGTTTTCGTCAATTTTTCGTGCCACATGGTAGAGACTGCGCTGCACACTCTCGTTGAATTGCTGCTCGGTAACGGCCAGCAGTTCGTCGATCAGACGCACCTGAAGCACCACCAATCCCGCATACGACAGCAGCATGAGCGAAAGCAATATCCAAAGCGCGCGTTTTTTCATGTGAACAAAATTTACACTGTTAAGACGCTGCAAAATTAATTCTTTTTTCTGAACAATCGCAAATTTGGAGCAAAAAAAGAGCATTTTCGCGCAAAAAAGGCATAAATTTAACACAAAACCCGACAAACGGCGCGCCATTTTCACCAAACAAAGTTTACCAACGATTAAAGAAGTTGTTTCTGAAAATTTAAATTTGTTTCTTGGTTTGCAATTGTTTATTTGAAAATTTGAATATTTGAAAATTGGGGCGGTGAGCCTGTTGAACCGCACAATAAAAATAGGGACGCACATCGTGGCGCGTCCCTACTGTCTATCTTCTTAAGATCTATGCTCTATGTTCTTAAGTCTACAGCCCTTTCCCGTGGCAATTTTTATATTTTTTGCCACTGCCGCATGGGCAAGGATCGTTGCGGCCAACGGTCTTTTCGGCGTGGATTGGCTGAGTAACCTGCTGTTGGCGCGTGTCCTGCTTAGTTGGATCGCCATTCGAGCGGTTGAAATCGTCTTTACGCGTGCTATAGCGGCTGTAGTCGGAGCGTTTTTGCTCGGCTTGGCGCACCTGCTCTGGCTCGCGCACTGGAATCTGCCCACGCATCAAAATGGATGTTACCTTGCGGTTCACATCGTCAATCATATTTTTGAACAGATTGTACGACTCGAGTTTGTAGATCAACAGCGGATCTTTCTGCTCGTACGACGCATTTTGCACCGAAGTGCGCAGGTCGTCGAGTTCGCGCAGATGCTCTTTCCAAGCCTCGTCGATGGTGATGAGCAGCACCGCTTTTTCGAACGCTTTCACCACCTCTTTGGCCTGCGTTTCGTAGGCAAGTTTCAGGTTCACTGGAATGTTGAACATGCGTTTGCCATCGGTTATCGGAATCAAGATGTTTTCGTACTGCTGCCCCTGTTTTTCGTACACTTGTTTGATTACAGGATAGGCAATCTCCGCCATCTTGTCCATTTTGCGCTTGAAGGCAGCGTAGGCAGCATCTGCCACATCGTCAACCAGCGCATTGGCACGTTTCGAGCGGAAAGTATCAGCATCGAATGGCGCATCCATGGCGAAAACTGAGAGCAGTTCGTTGTTCATGCCTTCAAAATCGTTGGCATCGGCTGCATCGAGTACAATGTTTTCGGCAGCATCGTAGAGCGTGTTCACAATATCGACGCCAATGCGCTCGCCCATCAAGGCGTGGCGACGGCGACCGTAAACCACATTACGCTGCGAATTCATCACGTCGTCGTATTCGAGCAGGCGTTTGCGAATGCCGAAGTTGTTCTCTTCCACCTTCTTTTGAGCACGTTCAATGCTCTTCGAAATCATCGGGTGCTCGATTCTTTCGCCCTGCTCAAAGCCGAGGCGGTCCATTATCTTCGAAATGCGCTCCGAACCGAACAGACGCATCAGTTTATCCTCGAGCGAGACGTAGAACACCGAGGTACCCGGGTCGCCTTGACGACCAGCGCGACCGCGCAACTGACGATCGACGCGGCGGCTCTCGTGGCGTTCCGTGCCGATAATGGCCAAACCGCCAGCCTCGCGCACTTCGGGCGTGAGTTTGATATCGGTACCACGACCTGCCATGTTGGTGGCGATGGTTACCGTGCCCGCGCGACCTGCTTCAGCCACAATGTCAGCCTCCTTTTGGTGAAGTTTGGCATTCAAAACGTTGTGTTTTATCTTGCGCAGGGTGAGCATGCGGCTCAAAAGTTCTGATATATCGACCGAAGTGGTGCCGACCAACACTGGACGTCCTTGCGCCACCATCTCGACAATCTCTTCGATGACGGCATTGTATTTTTCGCGTTTGGTTTTGTAGATGCGGTCGTCCATATCGATACGCGCCACAGGACGATTGGTTGGAATCACCACAACATCGAGTTTGTAGATATCCCAGAACTCGCCCGCCTCGGTTTCGGCAGTACCCGTCATGCCAGCCAACTTGTGGTACATGCGGAAGTAGTTTTGCAGCGTGATGGTGGCAAATGTTTGCGTTGCTGCCTCCACTTGCACATGCTCCTTAGCCTCGATGGCTTGGTGCAAGCCATCGCTGTAGCGGCGACCTTCCATAATACGACCCGTCTGCTCGTCGACAATCTTCACTTTGTTGTCGATTACCACATATTGATCGTCGCGCTCGAACAGCGTGTAGGCTTTCAGCAGTTGGTTCACCGTATGCACGCGCTCCGATTTGATGGCGTAGTTTTGCAAAATCTCGTCTTTCTTGGCCTGTTTTTCCTCTTTCGAGAGATTTTCATTTTCAATCTCCGATAGTTCAGCGCCAACATCGGGCAAAACGAAGAAAGTCGGGTCGTCGGTGGTGCCAGTCAGCACATCGATGCCTTTATCGGTGAGTTCAATGGAGTTGTGTTGTTCATCAATCACAAACAGCAGCGGATCGGTTGCCACATGCATGTATTTGTTGTTTTCTTGCATGTAGTATTCTTCAGTTTTCAGCATTTGCTGCTTCACGCCCTGTTCGCTCAAGAATTTGATGAGCGGTTTGTTTTTTGGCAGTGCTTTGTAGCTTCGGAACAGCGCAAGCGCTCCCTCTTCGTGCGTTTTTTTGTCGTCGCTGCCAAGTTTTTGGCGCGCCTCGGCTAGCAATTGCGTAGCCATTTCAGTTTGTTGTCTTACCAAACGCTCCACACGTGGGCAGTATTCGTCGAAAAGTTGATCCTCGCCTTTTGGCACAGGACCAGAAATGATAAGCGGCGTGCGGGCATCGTCGATCAACACCGAGTCCACCTCGTCGACAATGGCGTAGTTGTGTTGGCGTTGCACCAAATCGAGCGGATTGGTCGCCATATTGTCGCGCAGATAGTCGAAGCCGAACTCGTTGTTCGTGCCAAAAGTGATGTCGGCATTGTAGGCTTGGCGGCGGTTGTCGCTATTTGGGCGATGCTTGTCGATGCAGTCGACGCTCAAGCCGTGGAACATATAGAGCGGACCCATCCACTCCGAGTCGCGCTTGGCCAGATAGTCGTTCACCGTAACCACATGCACACCGTTGCCAGTGAGCGCGTTGAGGAATACAGGCAGCGTAGCGACCAACGTTTTACCTTCGCCCGTGGCCATCTCGGCAATTTTGCCTTTGTGCAGCACCACGCCGCCGATCAGTTGCACATCGTAGTGCACCATGTCCCATTTTAGCATGTTGCCGCCCGCTTCCCATTCGTTGTGGAAAATGGCATTGTCACCATCAATCTCCACAAAATCGAACTTGGCAGCCAAATCGCGATCGAAATCGGTGGCGGTAACCACCACGGTCTCGTTCTCTTTGAAACGGCGCGCCGTGTCTTTCATTATGGCGAAAGCCTCGGGCAGTGCCTCGTCGAGCGCAGTTTCGAGTTTATCGGCAATCTGTTTGTCGAGTTTATCAATCTCGGCATACATCTTCTCGCGTTCGGTGAGGTCGGTGTCCTCAATTTTGGCGCGAATGTCGGCAATGCGTGTTTTTTCGGCAGCCACCGTGTCGGCCAAACGTTGGCGAATAGCGGCAGAACGCGCGCGCAGTTCGTCGTTGCTCAGCGCCTCGATGGTGGGATACACCGCTTTTATCTTATCTACAATCGGCATTATCTCTTTCAAATCGCGCTGCGACTTGTTGCCGAAAATTTTGGTCAGAAATTCGTTAAAACCCATATTTCTGTTGTTGAATTGTTTAATCGTTGAAATGTTGAATCGTTTTGGGCAATTTGAAATTTGCCTACAATTTGCAAAATTACAATTTTTATGTCAATTATTCCATATTGAAAGCACTAAAATTTCCGTGCGAAAGATATTTTTGTTTTTCCGAGAAAAAATAGTACCTTTGCAGTCGAAATTTGTGGAGAGATTTGACCGCTTGCAACCACGCTAAAAAATGCTAAAGAAGTTCCCCTTCCGCGTTTTTTTTCGTCCGCATTCGCGCGACATTCTCCCAAACAATCTTTTTTGTTTTACTACCTAAAAATCATTGTTATGGGTTATCTTTTTTCATCTGAATCGGTTTCGGAAGGCCACCCCGACAAGGTTGCCGACCAGATTTCGGACGCCATTTTGGACAAACTTTTGGCATTCGACCCTGAGTCGCATGTGGCGTGCGAAACGTTTGTTACAACGGGCCAAGTGGTGCTGGGCGGCGAGGTTTCGTCGGACGCCTACATCGACCTGCAAGGTGTGGCGCGCGACACCATTCGTCGCATTGGCTACACCAAGAGCGAATATCAGTTCGATGCCGAGAGTTGCGGCATGCTTTCGGCCATTCACGAGCAGTCGGCCGACATCAATCGCGGTGTTACGCAGGCCGACAAACTGTCGCAAGGCGCTGGCGACCAAGGCATGATGTTCGGCTATGCCACCAACGAGACCGCCAACTACATGCCACTGACGCTCGATTTGGCGCATCAGTTGCTGATAGAGCTGGCCGACATTCGCAAAAACACCACGCTGATGCCTTATCTGCGCCCCGATGCAAAAAGTCAGGTTACTGTGGAATATGGCGACGACAACCGTCCGCGGCGCATTCATACCATTGTCATCTCCACTCAGCACGACGAATTTATTCTGCCAAAAGATGCCACGCCCGAAGCGCAAGCCGAGGCCGATCGCGCCATGCAGCAGAAAATTAAACACGATGTTCAGACCATTTTGATTCCGCGCGTGTTCGAAAAACACCCCGAATTCAGCCAATATCTCGACGACAAATATACGTTGTGGGTCAATCCTACGGGAAAATTTGTGATTGGCGGTCCGCACGGCGACACAGGCCTCACGGGACGCAAAATTATTGTCGATACCTACGGCGGCAAAGGTGCACACGGCGGTGGCGCATTCTCGGGCAAAGATCCTTCGAAAGTGGACCGTTCGGCGGCTTACGCAGCGCGCCACATTGCCAAAAACTTAGTCGCTGCAGGCGTGGCCGACGAGGTGCTGGTGCAGGTTTCGTATGCCATTGGTGTGGCTGAACCCATCAATGTGTATGTGAACACCTACGGCACGTCGCATGTGTCGCTGACCGACGGCGAGATTGCGCAAAAAGTGAACGAGTTGTTCGACTTGCGCCCAGGTGCGATTGAGCGCGATCTGAAACTGCGTTGCCCAATTTACAGCGAGACAGCCGCCTACGGACATTTTGGCCGCAAAAACGAAGTGGTTCACAAACACTTTAGCTCGCCCTACAACGCCACGCACGAAATCGATATCGATGTAGAGCTGTTCACTTGGGAAAAGCTCGATCGTGTGGACGATTTGCGGAAAGCGTTCGAGATAAATCATTGAGTCATTGAATCATCGACTCATTGAATGAAAAATCGGCTTCCAAATAGTTTTTGGAAGCCGACTTTCTTATAGGGTGATTAAATTCTACTTAACAATTTTCACTGCTTCGTTGCCGCATTTCAGCACATAGATGCCTGTTGGCAATGTTTCGGTGCTGATAGAGGTTTCGGTGGTAGAGAGTAGGCGATAACCTTGCAACGTGTAGATTTCGATTGGTGCATTAGCATTTTCAACTTCGATATAGCCATTGTGCGTGTAAACCGCTAAATTGCTTGCGTTTACGCTGCGCAACGCAGTCTGAACATCGCTTATTTTCAGACCATCGATGGCGAAATAGGCAGGTGTGTTCATGCCCCATTCACCAGTGTCGGTACTTTTCATGCGGAAGGTGAGACCAACACAAGCGCCAATTTGCGACAGATCGACTTTGGTCCATGCCTCATTGAAAACGCCACCGATAGCCAAATAGTAGGTTACGCTACCCGTCTCGTTGTTGTTCAAGTCGTAGCCTGCAATGATGAGCGAAAGTGTGTCGTTTTCGGTGAATTTTTTAGCGTAAGAATCGCCATTTTTTATCGACGAAAGCGTGTATCCACTTTGGCAAACCTGAATTTCGTTGGGCTGATACTCGCCATCGAACGACATTTTGGTCGACAACGTGCCATAATCCGAGTAGTAGCCAACGAGGAATGGCGTGCCAACGCCAGCCATGCCGCCCTTAGCAGCGCAGGTAAACTGGCTGAGCGAGTCGCTGGCCTGTTTCGAAACGGTGAATCCGCTCCACGATTGATAACTTGGAATGGCAGAATGCGCAAAACGGAATTTGCCATCGTTCGCCAAAACGAAGCTGTCGTCGGTTGCGTCGGACAGCGTACCAGTCCATGTGTCTTTCAGATTGCCATTGTAGACGAACGAGTCGCTGGTCGTATAATCTACCGACGTTCCCGCTTGGTTTGTGGCAGTTGTGAGGTCGAGTGTGTAAACCTCAGCATTGGCAGCAAGTGCAAACATTGTTGCTGCAAAAAAAGTAATTTTTCTCATTGTTTTGAAGATTTAATTAGTTGAATATCAATTATTTACATAAATTTCTACAAC
>CAVHRT010000059.1:0-10903 GCA_963638355.1 Flexilinea sp.
CTGATGGCTTGTACTTTTCAGCTGTCGGCTGGCGTGTACATGGGCGGAATGAACAGCATGGTGGGCGAAAATGCGTTACTTCGCGAGGATCTGACCATGTGCCTCTATTGCAACCTAGCGGGCATGGCGCTCTATTTCCCGATGCTTTTCAGAATGAAGTTTCGGTTCACCAACAAGACGCTGCTCACCGCCGCTTGCATTGGCGTGATTGTGTGCAACATCGCCTCCATGTACGTGCGATTTCTGCCGCTTTTGTGGGCAATCTGCTTCATCGAAGGCTGCTGCAAAATTCAGGGAACATTCGAGTGCATGAGCACCGTTCAGTTGTGGATGACGCCAAAACGCGACTTCACCATATTTTTTCCGCTGCTGCATATCATCATTCTGAATGCCGTGCAAGTGAACGGCTGGTTCGCCACATTTTTTGCCGAATATCTGCACTGGACTGCCACGCATTGGCTCATTATCGGTCTGATGCTCAGCAACTTACTACTACTCACAACCTGCACACGCCATGTGCATCTGGGCAAACCAATGCCGCTCTATGGCATCGATTGGTTGGGCGGACTGATGTGGGCTGCATTTTTCGTGCAATCGATTTTTCTGTTCAACTACGCCGATCACTACAACTGGTTCGATGGTCGCCCCATTCGCATTGTGGCAATCACTTCGGCACTCACTTTGATAGCGTGCATTTGGCGCATGTGCGTGATTCGTCACCCCTACATCGCACGCGAAATGTGGCGTTTTCACCCGCGCTATTTCCATTTGCTGATATTGGCGGCCCTCATCGAGGTGATTCTCGGCTCCGAATCGACTTTGGAGGGCATTTTCTTTGGCAGCGGCATGCATTACAACGAATGGACAGTAGCGCAAACCAACTGGATTACCATGATTGGAATAACCTGCGGTTGCCTATTTTGCTACCTTTGGATGCATCGTTGGAAACAGTCGTATTTCCGCCTGATAACCATTGGCGTGGCGTTCATGGGGCTCTATTTGCTGATGTTCTACGCCACAATCTCCACCGACATCAACATCGAGCGCATGTTTCTGCCAATCTTCTGTCGCAGCATGGCGTCGGCCATTACGGGCGTTACCATGATGGTGGCACTGCACAATATGATGAATTTTGTACTGTTTTTCCAAGCGCTCTCCATCTTTCAAGCCATTCACATGTTTATGGGCGGCGTGTGGGGTTCGGCCATCTACTCCACTGCCCTACGCTACTTGATGAGCGACAACATCAGCCGCTACGGCGAACTAATCGACACCGCTGCTGCCACCATGCAACCTGCCGATTTTGGCGCATACATTGGGCAATTCATGGAGCAGATGCAACTGATTTCGGTCAAGCAGATTCTCGGCTATCTGATGATCATAACCATCTTTTTCTTCCTGCTGCTGCTCTTCCACGACATGCCTGCGCGCCGCGAGCTGAAGCCCCTGCCTACTTGGGAAAAAGTTGGCGAGACGCTGAAAAGAATGCACAAGATAAATTTCTGATTTCTAGATTTCTGGTTAGAAATTGGCACAAAAAAAACGCCCAACTCCGTATGGAGTCGAGCGTTTTTTAGCATTTTGCACTCTGCGTTATTTCGCTTTAGCAGCCTTTTTCACAATGGCTTGGAATGCTTCTGGGTGGTTCATAGCGAGGTCGGCCAGCACCTTGCGGTTCATGGCGATACCTGCTTTGTGCAGCGCACCCATCAGTTGCGAATACGACAGACCTTCGAGGCGTGCGGCAGCGTTGATACGCTGAATCCACAAAGCGCGGAAGTTGCGTTTTTTGTTTTTGCGGTCGCGGTATGCATATTGCAGACCTTTCTCCCAAGTGTTTTTGGCAACGGTCCACACATTGCGGCGTGCGCCGAAATAACCGCGGGTAAGTTTCAGAATTCTTTTGCGTTTCGCTCTCGAAGCGACGTGGTTTACTGATCTTGGCATAATTTTCTGTTTTTTTTGAATGTCAGCGTTCCATCGGAAACTTTTCGGTGCTGAGCATTCGGTTAATCACTTTGTTTACTACTCTCAAAAATTTAATGGTTGGCCAAAAGAGATTTTACGCTCTTAACGTTAGCCGAATCAACGATTCCAGCGTGCGTCAAGTTGCGTTTTTGTTTCAGCGTCTTCTTGGTCAAGATGTGGCTTTTGAAAGCGTGTTTCCGTTTGATTTTTCCTGTTCCGGTAAGGGCGAACCTCTTTTTGGCACCGGAATTAGTCTTCAGTTTAGGCATTTCAGTAAAAAATTTATTAATTAAAAATGTTAGTAATTTCCGAATTTAGAAACTATTTCTTGCTCTTGGGCGACAGCATTATAATCATGCGTTTGCCTTCGAGTTTTGGCAGCGAATCTACTTTTGCAACATCTTCCAGATCGTTAGCTAGGCGCAGAAGCAACACTTCACCCTGCTCTTTGAACATGATGCTGCGACCTTTGAAAAAGACGTAAGCCTTCACCTTGTTGCCATCGGCGATGAAACCGCGCGCGTGCTTCAGTTTGAAGTTGTAGTCGTGGTCGTCGGTTTGCGGACCGAAACGAATCTCCTTCACCTCCATTGTTACCGACTTGGCTTTCAGCTCTTTCTCTCGTTTTTTCTGTTGATAGAGGAACTTTTGGTAGTCTATCACTTTGCAAACGGGCGGAACTGCGTTTGGCGAGATCTCGACCAAATCAAGTCCTTGATTTTCAGCAATTGCCATGGCGCGCTCGATGGTATAAACGCCTTGTTCTACATTTTCGCCAACCAAGCGAACCTCGCGAACGCCTCTGATGCGCTCATTTACGCGGTGCGCATCTTCTTTTTTGTTGTTTTTGATAAGCAATGGTTTTAGTGTTTTCGCTGCGTGCGCAACGGTGATTATTTTTTAGCGTGCAAAATTACAACTTTTCTTTTGTACGACAATCGTTTTTATTAAAAAAGTGAAAGCGCAACCTCATTTTTTTTGCCGAAAACAGCCAGTTTTACACTCGGGACGTGACATGCCACGCCCATACACTCGCCCTAAACTGCATTCAAAATTCAGGGATTAGCAACCAGAAACCAAAATTTTTCCCCACTTTCAACCATTTTTATTTTTCAAGATTGATTAATGGCTGATTTTCAGAATTTTACTCCAAAAATTAGCAGTTGAATGTCTGTTGATAACTTGTTAATAACTCAGTAAAATCAGCTAGAAAAGCTGTTGATAAGTTTTTGGTGGTGTAATGTGGGGAATGAAAAATTTGTTGTAATTTTACACCCAAATTATAGAGGCGAAAATTATGTCAACTTTTATCGGAAATAGTGAGGCGCGGCTCGATGCAAAAGGTCGAGTTTTTGTGCCTTCAACGTATCGAAAACTGCTGCCAGACGATGGTTGCGGCCGTCGCTTGGTGATGCGCATGGACCCCGACAACGCTTGTATCATTCTCTATCCCGAAGATGTGTGGAACAGAAAAGTTGGCGATTTTCGCGAAAAACTCGACGAATGGAACCCCGACGATCAGATGCTTTTGATGCAATTTGTGAGCGATGCGGAGTGGCTCGAGATTGATGCGCAGGGTCGCATTCTGGTGCCGAGGCGTTATCTGCAGCAGATTGGTGCCGACGCCGAAGTGCTTTTCGTTGGCATGCTCGACCGCATGGCGCTATGGAGCAAGGCTGGCTACGAACAATCGCGCCTGTCGCAAGCCGACTTCGCCAAACGTCTGGCCGAAAAAATGAAGAAAAAAGTTGAGAGTTGATAGGTTAAAGGTTAGAGGACGCCGCCAATTCAACAATTCAACGACTTTACAAACTTTTCACTTTACAAACTTTACAACTCAGATGTACCACATTCCCGTCATGCTCAACGAGGTGCTCGAGGGACTAAATATTCGTCCCGATGGCGTGTATGTCGACGTTACTTTTGGCGGCGGCGGACATTCGCGCGCCATTCTCGAACGGTTGGGCGAGCATGGACGATTGCTGGGTTTCGATCAGGATCTTGACGCTGCAAAAAATGCGTTCGACGATGCGCGTTTCACTTTTGTTCGGAGCAATTTCCGCTATCTGTCGAACTTTTTGCGCTATCATGGCATAGAAAAAATCGATGGCATTTTGGCCGATCTTGGCGTGTCGTCGCACCATTTGGACGATGCCGAGCGCGGTTTTTCGTTCCGTTTCGATGGCGATTTGGACATGCGAATGAACAACCAGGCTTCGCTCACAGCAGCAGCGGTTTTGGCAACTTACGACGAAGAGCGTTTGGCCGACATCTTCTTCAATTATGGCGAATTGCGCCAAGCGCGCCGCATTGCGCGAGCCATTGTTCAGGCGCGCACGGTAGCACCCATCACCACTGCAGCGCAGTTGATGGAGGTAGTGAAGCCATTCTTCTTGCGTGAGCGCGAAAAAAAGGAGTTGGCGAAGCTTTTTCAAGCATTGCGCATCGAGGTGAACGACGAGATGGGTGCGTTGCGAAATCTGCTCACACAGTCGGCGCGGTGGCTCGGCGATGGCGGTCGGCTGGTGGTGCTGACCTATCATTCGCTCGAAGATAGATTGGTGAAAAACTACATGCGCACGGGCAATGTCGATGGTCGGCAGGAGAAAGATTTTTACGGAAATGTAGTGTCGCCATTTGCATCGGTAAACAACAAAGTGGTGATGGCATCGGAAGCCGAGGTGGCTGAAAATCCGCGGGCGCGCAGTGCAAAATTGCGCATCGCACAGCGAGTTATCAAATGAAAATTGACGAACACATAAAAAATCTTGGCGAGCGCCTGAAGACGATAAAAATGGTGAGTCCGCGCGAGGTGCTTTCGGGTGACGTACTGAACCGCCAGTTTCTGCGCCGCCAAACGCCATTCATCATTTTTGTGGTGGTGCTGTCGTTGCTGCTGGTCTACAACGGTTTTGCCCACGAGCGCGAATTGCGCCAAGTGAAAAAACTGCAAGACGAGCTGGTCGACGTAAAAAATACTTCGCTTTCGGTTTCGAAAGAGTTATTACAGATGAGCCGCCAATCGTATGTCGAGAAAAAACTGAAAGACAACGGCAGCACGCTGAGAATTTCGAAACAACCGCCAATGGTTGTGGAGTAACACCATATTATATTGTGTAGAAAATGGACGAAAAAAGGCCGATACAAATGTGGCGTTTTGCTATTGTCTTTGTGATAATAGCGTGCTGTTTTGTAGCGGTAGCGATCAAGATTTTCTACATTCAAACGGTGCAGTACGACGAGTTGATGAGCATGAATCCGCAAAAAACGGAAGTGCTAATTCCTGCCAAGCGCGGCAATATCTACTCGTCCGACGGGCAACTGATGGCCAGCACGGTGCCAACTTACAAGCTCTACATGGACACGCAGACCGAATATCTGCGCAAAAATCACGGCAAACGGCTCAAAGAGAATGTCGACTCGCTGGCATGGTACATGGCGCACAAATTTGGCGGTTCGCCGAGCGTTTACAAACAGCGCATTATGAGAGGTTATGCTCAGAAAAATAGGCGTTTGCCACTCTACAGCGGCGAAGTTTCGTACAACGATCTGAAAGAGATAAAGCAATTTCCGCTGTTCCGACTTGGAAAATTTAAGGGCGGATTGATAGCCGACGAGCGCACAAAACGAATGAAACCTTACGGTTCGATGGCATCGCGTACCATTGGCGACATCTACGGAGATGCCTCGCGCGGCGGTCGCAGTGGGCTGGAATATTCGTTCAATTCCGCACTGAGCGGCACTCCCGGCATAGGCGTGAAAACATCGTCGGGCATACTACCAATAGAGGCGGCGGTCGATGGATTGGACATCACCACCACCATCGACATTGAGATGCAGGACATTGCCGAAAGCATATTTCGCAAAGCGGTGGAAAATGCGACACCCCAAAGCGGTTGCGTGGCTTTGATGGACGTGCACACGGGCGAACTGAAAGCGTGCGTGAACTTTGTGCGCGACAACAACGGCAACTACGACGAAAGCAACGACATTTTGTTCACCTCGAAGCCTGAACCTGGATCGGTTTTCAAAGTGATGTCGATGATGGTGGCGCTCGAAAATGGCGTGGTGAAAGCCGATGACAAGATTGAAACGGGCGATGGCGTATGGAAAATGCATGGTCGAAACATGACCGACACGCATAAAAATGGCACGCTCACAATGACCGAAGTCATCGCCAAATCGTCGAACATTGGCATGTCGCGCGTGATTGACGAATACTACTACGACAAGCCAGGCGATTTTGTTGACGAGCTCTACAAAATGGGTGTTGGCAAAGAGATGAAGTTGGATTATCCGGGTGCCGCCAAGCCAAATGTGCGCCATCCGAAAGATAAGAATGTGAAATGGTCGGGCACCACACTGGCGTGGATGTCGATAGGCTACGAGGTGGAGATGCCGCCAATCTACACGCTAGCATTCTACAATGCCATTGCCAACGATGGGAAACTAATTAAGCCATTTTTGGTGAAATCGATAAATAAAAATGGCCGTGTGCTAGAGCGTTTCAAAACCGAAACCATCAACTCGAAAATTTGTTCGAACAGCACACTGAATAAAATTCGTCCGATGCTGCGCGCAGTCGTTACCGATGGCACAGCGCAAAGTGCACGGAGCAAATATGTGGCTCTGGCTGGCAAAACTGGCACGGCGCAAGTTGGTTATGGGAAAAATGGTCCGCGGGGACATTTGGTCACTTTTTGCGGCTATTTTCCCGCCGAAAAACCGCTCTACTCCATCATTGTGGTGATGCGCGAACCAGCCTACCCTGCCGACGCAGGATTCCGTTGCGGACCTGTGGCGCGCGACATAGCCGAACGCATTATTGCGCAAAAAGTTCGTTTGGAACTACCTGAAAATGAAGTAATTGGCGATATGCCGATAGTAAAATCGGGACAAACCGAGGCAGTGCGGGAAACGCTCGATGAACTCGATTTTGATTTCGAAAATGTGAAATCGCCGTGGGCAAGTGCGCAGTGGAACGATGAGTTTGTGCTGAAAGGCATCGACATTCGCAACGGACTGGTGCCAAATGTGGTTGGAATGGGCGCAAACGATGCCGCCTATCTGATGGAAAAAGCGGGCTTACACGTGCAACTCTACGGCACTGGACGCGTGCAAAAACAGTCGATTACGGCTGGCACTGTAACGCAACGAGGAGCAACCGTAACGCTCGAATTGCGTTGAGAATCAGAAATTTAGAAGAAATTAAATCTAGAAAAAAATATGAAATTAGTTGATTTATTGCGCGATGTGGCTGTGATTGGCAGCGTGCCGAATATAGAGGTGAAAAATCTCTGTTTCGACTCGCGCAAAGTGGCTTGTGGCGACCTGTTTGTGGCAACGCGCGGCACTGCCGTCGATGGACACGAATTCATTGCGAAAGCAGTGGAGCAAGGTGCAGCCGCAGTGGTTTGCGAAACGCTCCCTGCCGAGCGCAAAGCCGATGTAGCCTACATTCAGGTGAAAAATAGTGCCGAGGCGCTTGGCGTGATGGCATCAAATTTCTACGGACGCCCGTCGCACCACCTGACGCTAGTTGGCGTAACTGGCACCAACGGCAAAACCACCATCGCCACGCTGCTTTATCAACTTTTCCGTCGATTTGGCTATCGCGTGGGACTGCTCTCGACCGTGTGCAACTACGTTGATGAGCGCGCCGTGCCATCGACTCACACCACGCCCGATCCGCTCGAGCTAAACGAGCTTCTGGCCGAAATGGTGGCTGACGGTTGTCAATATGCCTTTATGGAGTGCAGCTCGCACGCCATCGATCAGCGGAGAATTGCTGGATTGCGCTTCCGCGGTGGCATTTTCACCAACCTCACGCGCGACCACATGGACTATCACAAGACGGTGGAAAATTATCTGAAAGCCAAAAAACGCTTTTTCGACGATCTCACGCCAGACGCTTTTGCGCTGACCAACCTTGACGACAAAAACGGCATGGTGATGTTGCAAAACAGCGCAGCACAGAAAAAGACTTACTCGTTGCGCTCGATGGCCGATTTCAAAACGAAAATCATCGAGATGTCGTTCCACGGCATGCTGCTCGAGATGAATGGTCACGAAGTGTCGCTGCCGTTCGTCGGACGATTCAACGCTAGCAACCTGACGGCAGTGTTTGGTGCTGCAGTGTTGCTCGGTCGCGGTGTTGACGAAACGCTCTGTCAGCTGAGTGCGCTCCACGCTGTGAATGGACGATTCGAGGCTTTACGCGCACCACAAGGTTGGACGGCGATAGTCGATTATGCTCACACGCCCGATGCGCTGACCAATGTTTTGGACACCATAAACGATATTCGCGGCGGCAAAGGCAACCTAATAACTGTGGTTGGTTGCGGTGGCAATCGCGACAAAGGCAAACGCCCGATGATGGCGCATGCCGCTGTGGTGGCGAGCAATCGCGTAATACTAACGAGCGACAATCCGCGCGACGAAGAGCCGCAGGACATCTTGAACGACATGCTCGCCGGCTTGAGCGACGCCGAACACCGCCAAGTTCTAGTGGTGGTCGATAGGCACGAAGCCATCAAAACCGCTTGTGCGCTGGCTCAGCAAGGCGATGTCATTCTCGTGGCTGGCAAAGGTCACGAAGATTATCAGATAATAAAGGGTGTAAAACGCCACTTCGACGACAAAGAAGAAATACGCAACTGCTTTGAAAGCAATAAAAAATGAATAATGAATAATGAAAAATAATTTGCGACACTGCATTTTAATTTACTCTGTACACAAAACAACTCCTCACTCCTAACTCCTCATTCCTAACTATGTTGTATTATCTTTTTGACTATCTCGACAAAACTTTCGATTTTCCCGGTGCGGGCATGTTTCAATACATCTCGTTCCGTGCGGTTGTGGCAGCCATTTTGGCGCTGATCATCAGCATCTGGTTCGGAAAATATTTCATTGCAATGCTCAAACGGCGCAACATTTCCGAAACGCAGCGCGACGAACGCCTCGACCCATTCAACACGCAGAAAAAAGGCGTGCCAACCATGGGCGGTTTGGTGGTGATAGTCGCCATTCTGATTCCCTGCCTGCTGATGGGAAAATTGGACAACACCTACCTTATCTTGATGATTATCACCACTTTACTGCTCGGAACGCTCGGTTTTGTGGACGATTACATCAAGACATTTCGCAAAAATAAAGACGGCTTGAATGGCTGGTGGAAAATTGCTGGTCAGGTGACGCTGGGTTTGATTGTTGGTTTGACGCTGCGCTATGCGCCATCGACGGTGATGAACGAACGTGTGGAGACGCGCATCGAGAACAATGTGGAGGTGGTTTACAAAACGCCCGATGTGAAATCGACGCGCACCACAGTGCCATTTTTCAAAAATCACAACTTCAACTATGCCGACATGTTCGATTTTCTGGGCGAGCCTGCGAAATACTGGGCTGGCTGGATTTTCTTCGTGCTGCTAACCATTGTGGTGGTTGCGGCAGTGTCGAACGGTGCCAATCTGAACGACGGCATGGACGGCATGGCAGCTGGCAATTCGGCATTGATAGGCGCAGCGCTGATAGTGCTGGCGTACATTTCGGGCAGTTATGTCTGGGCCGACTATTTCGATGTGATGTACATTCCAGGCAGTGAGGAATTAGTAGTTTTCCTGAGCGCATTTGTTGGCGCGCTCGTCGGATTTTTGTGGTACAATTCCTATCCAGCGCAGATTTTCATGGGCGATACGGGCAGCCTCACCGTAGGCGGCATCATCGCCGTGTCGGCCGTCATCATTCACAAAGAGTGGCTGCTGCCAATTCTCTGCGGTGTGTTCTTGGTCGAGAGCCTGTCGGTGATTTTGCAACGCAACTACTACGCGCTGAACAAACGCCGTGGGCTGCACAAACGCCTTTGGAAACGCACGCCAATTCACGACCATTTCCGCACTTCGATGGAGCAAGTGCTGCGCAACGACCCGACCTGCACAGTGCGCTTCAAAGGCTCGTCGGAACTGCACCACGAAACGAAAATAACCATTCGTTTTTGGATTGTAACCATCATTTTGGCGGCATTCACCATTTTGACGCTGAAAATTAGATAAAAGTGAAAAGTGAAAAGTGAAAAGTTGATGGTGCATAATCTTCAAATTTTCAAATCTTCAAATAGAAAATAATAATCAGAAATAACTAAGAAAAATGAAACGTTTAGTAATTCTTGGAGGTGGCGAAAGTGGCGTTGGAACGGCCATTTTGGCAAAAAAAGAGGGCTACGATGTGTTCCTTTCGGACAAAGGCACGCTCAAACCCGAGTATAAAGCCGAACTCGACCGTCGCAGCTTGCCCTACGAGGAGGGCGGTCACACCGAGGCACTCATTCTGAACGCCACCGAAGTGGTGAAAAGTCCCGGCATTCCCGAAACGGCACCGATGGTCTGCGCACTGCGCGCTCAAGGCACGCCCATCATCTCCGAAATAGAATTTGCCGCGCGCTACACCAACGCAAAAAAGATATGTATCACAGGTTCGAACGGCAAAACCACAACCACCATGCTCACCTATTTCATCTTGAAAAATGAAGGACTAAACGTTGGTTTGGCGGGCAATGTGGGCAAAAGTTTCGCTTGGCAAGTGGCAGAATGCAATTTCGATTTCTATGTGCTCGAACTCAGCTCGTTCCAACTCGATGGCATGTACGATTTCAAGGCTGATGTGTCGGTTATTCTGAACATCACGCCCGACCATCTCGACCGCTACGACCATAAATTTCAAAATTATATCAACTCAAAATTCCGCATTCTTCAGAACCAAACGCCCGAAGATGCTTTCATCTATTGGAACGACGATCCAGTACTGAAAGCCGAGATTGAAAAGCGCAACATCAAAGCAAAATTGTTGCCTTTCGCGCTCGAAAAAACCGAAACGACTTTGGCATTTATCGAAGATAACGATCTGAATATCAAGTCGCCGCGCCACGACAATGATC
>CAVHRT010000060.1:0-10815 GCA_963638355.1 Flexilinea sp.
AATGAATAATATTCCGGGCGAATAATCATTCGCCCCTACAAGATAATCATCGAATTATTGAATTTTTCCGATAAGTGAGAGCAAAATCAAATTCATTTGTTTTGCCGAACGAAGGAAAAATGCGTGAGCAATTATCGAATGATAGAATGAAACCGCATTGCCCATCTATAATGCGAACACTTCTCACTCCTAACTCCTCACTTTGTTAATATCTTTTCGGGAAAAAAATTTTGTAATCAGGCAAAAGTTGTTACCTTTGAAAATTGCGTCGAGCAGTGCAAAAACCGCATTGCTACGATATTTTCGCCATCTTTTCTGACAAAAAACACACGCCAACATGAACTTCACGCACCTTCACGTTCACTCGCACTACTCTGCCCTCGATGGCATGTCGAAAGTGCCCGACCTTATCGATAAATGCATGAAAACGGGCATGCACGCCATGGCTTTGACCGACCACGGCAACATGTTCGGCATAAAGGAACTGCTCGACTGCAGCAAAAAAGTGAACTCTGCACCCAAGAAAAAAGTGAAGGAGTGCACCGAAAATATCCAGAAAGCAAAAGATCTGATTGCAAAAATTCCCGAGTTGGAAGAGCAACTGAAGAGCGTTACCGACGAATTTGAGCGCAACCGCCTAGCGCAAACCCTCGAAGATGCGCACAAAGCCGAGACCACGTTGCCCGAGCTGGAGCAGAAATTGCCAGAATTGGAGAAAAAATTGGCGGAATTTGTGCCTTTCAAGCCAATTGTGGGCATCGAAGCCTACTGCGCGCGCCGCAGCCGTCTGCAAAAAGATGCCACAGTGAAGGAGATCGACGAGCGCGGCAAAGAGCGCATTGTGGACTACAGCGGCTGGCACCTTATTCTATTGGCGAAAAACAAAACGGGCTACCACAGCCTGTGCAAAATGGTGAGCAAATCGTTCATCGATGGCAAATACGGTAAACCACGCATCGACCGCGAACTGCTGGAGCAATACCACGAGGGCATCATCGTGTCGTCGGCCTGCTTGGGCGGCGAACTGCCACAACTCATCATGCAGGGAAAAATTGAAGAGGCCGAACGCAGCGTGCAATGGTTCAAAAGCATTTTTGGCGACGACTACTACATAGAACTGCAGCGCCACAAAACCGACAAGCCCGGCGGCGACCAAGAGGTGTATCAGCGGCAAATGCAGGTGAATCCTGTGCTGATAGATTTGGCGCGAAAATACAATGTGAAGCTGATTTGCACCAACGACTCGCACTTTGTGAACGAGGAGAATGCTGAGGCGCACGACCACCTTATCTGCGTATCGACGGGCGTCACGCTCGACGACCCCAACCGCATGCACTACACCAAACAAGAGTGGCTGAAGACGCCCGAAGAGATGGCCGCCATTTTCAGCGACCTGCCCGAAGCACTCGAAAACACGCAGGAGATTGTGGACAAAGTGGAGGTCTACAGCATCGATGCCGACCCGATAATGCCAAAATTCGACATCCCAGCCGAATTCGGTAGCGAGGAGGAATATCGCAAAAAATTCACCGAAGAAGATCTTTTCAACGAATTCACGCGCAACGAAAAAGGCGAAGTGGTGCTGTCGCAAGAGAAGGCCGAGGAGAAAATTCACAAACTTGGCGGCTACGACAAACTCTATCGCATAAAATTCGAGGCCGATTATCTGGCAAAACTCACTTGGGAAGGCGCTCACATGCGCTATGGCGCGACACTCACGCCCGAGCAAACCGACCGCATCACTTTCGAACTGCATGTGATGAAGACGATGGGCTTCCCAGGCTACTTCCTGATAGTTCACGACTACATTCGTGCCGCCCGCGAAGAGTTGGGTATGTCGGTTGGTCCTGGTCGTGGCTCGGCGGCAGGCTCGGTGGTGGCATATTGCCTGCAAATTACCGATGTCGATCCGCTAAAATACGATCTTCTGTTCGAACGTTTCCTGAACCCAGACCGCATCTCGCTGCCCGATATCGATGTCGATTTCGAAGACACCAGCAAAATCATCGATTGGGTTACGAAAAAATATGGCATCGAACGCGTGGCGCGCATCGTAACCTACGGCGTGATGGCGACAAAATCGGCCATTGCCGATGTGAGCCGCGTGCGCAACATTCCACTTCCAAAAGTGGCAGAAATCAAAAGTTTCTTCCCCGAAAAAAATATGGATGATGTGCGCGACCCCAAGACTGGCAAGACATTCAAGCAGCTGGAGGCCGAAAAAGCCATCGACAAAATTCCCGAACTGAATTTGGCGAACTGCGTAAAATACATTCCCGAACTGCAGGAATTCGCCAACAACGATGAATACGCGCCGATGTTCAAAATTGCGCTAGAACTAGAGGATACGGTGCGACAAATTGGCGTGCATGCTTGCGGCGTAATCATCGGTGCCGACGACCTTACAAACTTTGCGCCACTCGCCACAGTGCTCGATAAAAATCTGAAAAAAGATATCGTCATCACCGAATACGACGGCCATGTGGTGGAATCGGTTGGCCTCATCAAAATGGACTTTCTTGGGCTGCAAACACTCACCATCATCAAAGAGGCACTGCGCAACATTCGCGTTTCGCAAGGCAAAGAGGTCGACATCAATCACATTCCGATAGACGACGAGGCAACTTATCGACTTTTCCAAGAAGGACGCACCGTGGCTGTGTTCCAATTTGAGTCGGTTGGCATGCAGAAATACATGAAAGAGCTAAAACCGACCGTCTTCACCGACTTGATAGCCATGAATGCGCTCTATCGTCCAGGTCCAATGGACTACATTCCGCAGTTCATCGCACGCAAACAGGGCAAAGAGCCAATCACCTACACGCTGCCCTGCATGGAAGAATATCTGAAAGATACCTACGGCGTGACGGTCTACCAAGAGCAGGTGATGTTGCTTTCGCGCGCCATTGCGGGATTCACACGCGGTCAGAGCGACCAACTGCGCAAAGCCATGGGTAAAAAAATGATTGCCCTGCTGGACGATCTCTATCCAAAATTCATCGAAGGCGGCAAAAAGAACGGCTACCCCGCTGCCACACTCGACGGCATTTGGGAGACTTGGCTGAGTTTCGCAAAATACGCGTTCAACAAATCGCACGCCACTTGCTACGCTTGGGTGGCATATCAAACCGCCTACCTCAAAGCCAACTACCCTGCCGAATTCATGGCTGCCAACCTCACGGTGAGCAAAGACGACATCAAAGAGGTTACCAAATTGATGGACGAATGCAAAGCCATGCGCCTGACGGTGAAAGGTCCCGATGTGAACGAATCGTCGCTGCACTTCACGGTGAATAAAAAAGGTGTGATTCGTTTCGGGCTTGGCGGCATAAAAGGCGTGGGCGAAGGCGCCGTGGAAGCCATTGTGAAAGAACGCGAAGCCAACGGTCCGTACAAAAGCACTTTCGATTTTGTGGAGCGCGTCAATCTGTCGGCATGCAACAAGAAAGCCGTCGAAAGCATGGCGCTAGCAGGCTGTTTCGATGCGTTTGGCGACATCAGCCGCGAGCAATTTTCGGCACAAAATGCCAAAGGCGAAGCTTTCCTCGATACGCTGATGACCTACGGCAACCGCTATCAGCAGGACAAAGCCGCCAATCAAAACTCGCTCTTTGGCGGATTCGACGATGTAGAAATTCCAAAACCTGCCGTTCCGCATGCTGAACCGTGGTCGGCACTCGACCGTCTGAGCAAAGAGAAAGAACTTGTGGGCATCTACCTTTCGGCTCACCCGCTCGACCGCTACAAGACGGCGCTGCTCTACGGCTGCACGCACCAATTGACCGAACTTCAGCCAAAACTGGACAACAAACAAGCCACCAATTTCGTGGTTGGCGGCATTGTGGTAGCTGCGCGCGAAGGCGTTACGCGCAACGACAAGCCCTACGGCATCATGACCGTCGAGGACTATTCTGGCACTTGCGAGTTTGCGCTGTTTGGCGAAGATTACGTCAATTTCGGGAAATATCTGAAAAAAGATCTGTTTGTGCTACTGCGTGGCGCTGTGCAAGAACGCCCCAACCGCTGGGCAAAACCCGGCGACACCACGCCTGCCACTTGGGAGATAAAAGTGAGCAACATCAGCCTGCTCGAGGACGAACACGACAAACTCATTCGCCGACTGACCATAACGCTGCCGCTCAGCAAACTCGATGCAGCCACAGCCGACGAACTCACCACACTTTTCAAAAGCAATGCGGGAAATGTGGAATTGTGTTTCTGCATTCACGATGGCGAGCAGCACCACGACGCGCACCTCACCGCCCGGCGCTGCCACATTTCGGTAACCGACAAGATGGTCGCCACGCTCGAACAGATGAAAGAAGAGGGAAAAATTACGGGATTCAAAGCGAATTGAGTGGGAAGAGGAAAGTCTGAAAGTCTATAAAGTGGAAAGTGTATAAAGTAGAAAAGACACTCCTAACTCATCACTTCTCACTACTAACTGCTAACTGCTAACTAAAAATAGTTCGCTTGCAATGCCATCGCTCACAAAAATGCCAGCACGCGTAAGGCGCAAATGATTGTCGGAAAGTGCCAATTTTCCGCTATCGATGAATGGTTTTGCGAGGCGCAGACAGTAGTTGCGATAAAATTCGTCAAGTTGCTGTAAATCAATGCCTTCTCGCGTTCGGAGATGCGTAAAAATGATCTCATTATAACGATCGTCGCTGGTCAAAATCTCTGAACCAAAATCTGGCGTCTCGTTTTCAATGCCCACAATGTAACGCTTGGTGTCCGCCACATTCCAACGCCGCTCCGTCCCATTGTACGAATGCGCCGCCGCGCCCACGCCAAGGTAAGGCACGCCCGACCAATAACTCGAATTGTGCCGCGAACGAAATCCCTGCCGGCTGAAATTTGAAATCTCGTACTGCTCGAAACCCGCCTGCTGCAGCGTGTCGATGGTCTGGTTGAACAGCACAAGGCAGAGTTCCTCGTCGGCTTCGGCAATTTTGTGCTGATTGCGCAACCTCACAAGCGGCGTATCGCCCTCATAAGTCAGACTATAAGCCGAAATATGCTGCACGCCAAGTGCCGTAGCTTGCTGCAATGTGCGTTGCCAAACAGCCTCAGTCTGCATAGGCAAACCGAACATCAAATCGATGCTAATATTCTGAAAACCAGCCATTTGTAGTCGTTTCACGGCTTCGATAGCTTGTTGGGCAGTGTGTCGGCGGCGCAGAAAACGCAGTTCCTCATCGTCGAAACTCTGCACGCCCATGCTCACGCGATTGAACGGTAGCGACGCCAAATTGACCACATATTCGTCCGAAAGGTCGTCGGGATTGCACTCCACGGTGATTTCAGCGTCATCATCTACCGAAAAATTGGCACTTATTTCATCAAAAATCTGCTGAAAATCGGCTTTTGTGAGCAGCGAAGGCGTGCCACCGCCAAAATAGATTGTGGAGATTTTTTCGCCGTTGAGATAATCTCTCCGCTGACGCAATTCGTGGCACAGCGCATCGACATAGCGTTGGCGCAAATCGAGTTCTGTGCCGCTATGAAAGGCACAATAGATGCACCGCGAACGACAAAATGGAATGTGCAAATAGAGTCCAGCCACAATCAGCGCAAGGCAAGTTTCACCACATTCTCTACATGGTGCGTGTGTGGGAACATATCGACGGGCTGCACCGCTTCGATGCGATATTTGGCATCGAGCAACTGCAGGTCGCGCGCTTGCGTGGCAGGATTGCAACTGACGTAGACAATGCGACGTGGTGCAGCATTCAGAATCACATTCACCACGCTCTCGTGCATGCCAGCGCGCGGCGGATCGGTTATCAGCACGTCGGGGCGACCATGCTCGGCAATGAATTGATCGGTGAGAATGTCCTTCATATCGCCCGCAAAAAAGAGCGTATTTTCAATGCCATTGAGCGCAGAATTCACTTTGGCATCGTCGATTGCCTCGGGCACATACTCAATGCCGATGACCTTGCGCGCCCTGCGGCTCACAAAGTTGGCGATGGTTCCCGTGCCAGTGTAGAGGTCGTAAACCAACTCATTTCCAGCGAGTTCTGCAAAATTGCGCACCACTTTGTAGAGTTCGTAAGCCTGCTCGCTATTGGTTTGGTAAAACGATTTCGCGCCAATCTTGAACCGCAAACCCTCCATCTCTTCGTAAATAGCGTCGCGTCCTTTGAAAACGCAGATTTCTTGGTCGGTGATGGTATCGTTGCCCTTGCCGTTTATCACATAAAGCAACGACGTGATTTGCGGGAATTTTTCGGCCAAATGCGCAAGCAATGCCGTGCGCGCGGCTTCATCTTCGCAGAAAAATACCACCACAACCATCAGTTCGCCCGTCGATGTGGTGCGAATCATCAGCGTGCGCAAAAAACCCGTCTGTGCGCGCAAATCGAAAAATTCGAGATGATGTTCGAGTGCGTAACTGCGAATTTCGTTGCGAATTTGGTTCGATATATCGGCTTGCAGGTGACAGCGATTGATGTCAAGCACCTTGTCGAACATGCCGGGAATGTGGAATCCCACGCCATTCATCTGCAGATCACCGCCCGCCGCAATCTGCTCTTTGGTGAGCCAACGACGGTTCGAGAAAGTGAATTCCAGTTTATTTCGGTATTCGTAAATCTTTTTCGAGCCGATAATAGGCGAAATCTCGGGCAATTCAAGGTGTCCGAGCCGCGTCAAATTATCGACCACCTGCTGCTGTTTGTAGCGAATTTGCTCCTCGTAAGGCAGAATTTGCCATTTGCAGCCGCCACAAACGCCATAATGTTCGCAGCGCGCCTCGCAACGCACGTCCGACAGGTGATGAAACTTCACCACGCGCCCTTCGGCATAGTTTTTTTTCTTCTTAAATAGTTGAATATCAACCACATCGCCAGGCACGGCGTATTGTGTAAAGACGACCATATCGTCCACTTTTGCCAAGGCTTTTCCCTCGGCCGCCACATCGGTGATGGTTATTTGCTGCAACAACGGCAGCGATTTTTGCTTACGCGAAGACATTTTATGATTTAAAATTCCAAATTTCAGATTTCAGATTATCGGGTTACACAACCTTCTGCAGTTGGCAATGGCTACCGTTTAATTAAATAATTGGAAATTAGATAATTAGATAATTAGATAATTGATCAAAATTTCCACGAAAAACTTGCAATCAGATTGTGTTTGTGCGTTTTGATGGTGGCTGGCGTAATGTCCGAATTGTAAGGCAACCACTCCTCGCGCTGCTGACGATAGGTGTAAGCCACATCTACGGCAAAACCTTTGTACCTGTAGCCAATGCCAGCCGCAGCGTAGATCGAGCCAAATTTGCCATTTGAGCGCGTATACTCCAAATCGGTGCGCGTGGTGTTGAGCGGCAACAGACGCTCGGCATCGCCCCTGCACGATGGTGTGGTGTATGCCACGCCCGCACGCAACGAAAGCGCGTCCAACACTTTGCCTTCCACACCCAAACGCACTTGGTGTGTGGCACGAATACAATTCTTAATATCCTCATTATCAGCCTCGTAAGCACTCGTAAAATCGGTCGAGGTGTAATTGCTGCCAAGGCGATAATTTTTGCCCGTGTAGCGATAATCCACACTCACAATGGCCGATTGTCCAATGACAAAACCCACACCAGCCTGCAGTTTCAGCGGCGTGCGAAAACTGTAGCGATCGGAACCCGTTGGCGTGTAGTTTGTGCCATTGCTAGCAACACTATCGACCACCACGCCATAATCCATCGTGCCATAATGGCTATTTTTCAGCGTATAGAATGTGGGCGTGTGCAGTGCAAAGCCGATGCGCAAGAACGACACAGGACGCGCTATCACGCCAATCTTGAAATTGTAACCGACGCCCGAGGCGTGAAAATAGTTTTGCAGCGAAAAACTGCCACTGCTCGCAAAATCTTCGTTGTAGTTCGATTTGCGCGTGTAGTCGAGACTTTCCAAGCCAAAACTTACGCCCCAATAGACCAAATTGCTGATGTTTGCGCCATAGGTCAGTTGATATTCGTTCAAATAGCCGCTCTCCACCGCCTTATAGCGCGCCGTCGATTTCTCATCGCTACCCAAAATGGAGTGCCAACTGAGCGAATCTGCGCCACTGCCTGGGTCGATCAGATAACTCTGATACGCCAATTCCGACATGTAAGGCACATCGGTATTTGTGTAAGCATCGAGGCTCGAAAGGGTCGATGCGCTCAAGCCATCGGTGAAACCAGCCAGATAATCGGTCATTGAATTGAGGCTTGCAGGACCAGCTACTTCGTAGGTGCGGTTGAAATTTTTCAGTCGACGATAGCTGAAACCGATATTATTGGCAAGCCAGCCTTTTTCGCCTTCGCGGTCGGCAAACGACCACACAAACGAAGCATTGTTGGCATTGAAACTGTAGTTTCCGCCTTTCCGCTCCATGCCTTCCCAGTCGCTTTTGGTCTGATTATAGGCGAAATCGACCGAAAACTGCGCCTCCGACCAGCGGTAGACGCCCAAGCCAGCGGGATTGTCCGACACTGCCGAAATATCGCCGCCCAATGCGCTAAATGCGCCAGCCATGCTGCTGTAGCGCGCCGTTCCAAGAATGTCCTGATCGGTATAAGTGAGCGCATCGAAAAGCCCTTGCGCCTGCACCGACGCCGCAGCCAACACAGCCACAGCCGAAAGAGTGATATAGTGTTTCATCGTTTATTCGTTGAATTGTAGGGACGCGGCGTACCACGTCCCTGCTGTTTCTCAATTAGTCAATTAAAAAATTGGAAATTAAATAATTGAAATTACCTTCTTCCGCCACCCGATTGGCGCGAGCCTCCGCCCGACGATGCACCGCCACCGCTGCTGCGACCGCCGCCACTATACGAGCCTCCGCTCGAACGTGTGCTGCTGCCAGATGAACTGCGTCCGCCGCTGCTGTACGAGCCACTCGAGCGTGTACCACTCGACGATGATCCACTGCGGCTACCATTTGAATAACTACTCGAGCTGCGACTGCTCGACGATGAGCTGCTCGAACGACTTCCGTTAGAATAACTCGAACTGCTGCGCGATGTGCTACCCGACGAACTGCGAACGCTAGTGCGATCGGACGGAGCAACCGTTTGCGTCTGTGTGCGCGAGTTCAGATTCGACGAATTAACATTCACACGCGTGGTCGAGCCATTGCGAACGCTAGTGCTTGTGCTGCTTCCGCTATTCGATGAGCCATTGCTCACGCTGCTGCCAGAGTTACCACGATTGGTAGTGTTGGTGTTGGCACTGCTGCGACTTCCGGTTCCAGTGTTCACACTGCCACGAACTGCGCCACTGGTTGTGCGTTGACTTCCATCGGTCGAAACGCGTACCGTCTGGCGACTGCCGCTCTGCACTTGATTGATGTTTTGGCGCGAACCTGCATATTGCGTAGCCGATTGGCGACCACTTGTCGATGCGCTAACTCGTGTGCTGCTCTGTCCATCGTTCACCGATTGACGAGTGCCAGCCGAGCGTCCCGTTTGAGTGTTGGTATTCACATTGGTGCGCGTACCAGCATAGCGACCAGCCGAATTGTGCTGCAAGCGATAACTCTCGTTCGATGCGGCAATGTAGTTGTGACCTACATCGGTGCGACCATCGTTGTGTGCGCCACCAAAGTTGCCACCGTGCGGTTGATTGTGCGGACGATTCCAAGCATAATCATGATGGTGGTGATAGTCCCAATGACGATGATAGAGCGGATGATAATAGCTCCACGGACGATACCAATCCCAGTAATAATCGTAGTACGAGTACCAGCCCCAATAGTAGTTGCGATAGTACGGACGATACCAATAATAATCGCTCCAATCCCAGCCATAATCGTAGTTTACATAAACATTGGTGGTGGAATTATCAGTCGATTCGTCGTACGCTTCGATATCAACGCTTTCGCCATCGAGCGAAACTAGATAAGTGCCATCTTCAATGTCGTAGATCACAGTATCGCCATTTTCGTCGATATGGACCAGCAGATTTTCGCTGTTCGCGCGACGAATGCGGTTGGTGTAGGTGTAATCCTCCTCGGTCAGACTGATTTCGTCGTCCAAAACCGCATCACTCGAACTTGTGGTAGTTGTGGTGGTGGTCTTGGTGGTGGTGGAGGTTACCGTAACCGTCTTACGGTCAGTCTTGGGGTTGTAGTAGATGTCGTCGTACTGAGCGAAGCCCTGCAACGACACACAAGCCAAAACGGCCAAAAGCAATGTTGTTCTGTAGTTTCTCATAGTCGTACCCTCCAATTAGTTTTTTTCTTTCGAAGATTTGAAGATTATTTCTTCAATCCCCTATTTATGAAGCGCAAACTGCGTGCAAATGGTATTGAAAATCAATAATTTTACAGTCTGTTAATTATTTTTATAAATTATTTGCTCTCGCCTCTTTTGTACTCAAACGCTTTGATAATGGCGAGTTTGTTGCTTCCGTTACTTCCGCCAAATGGACTTACCTGTCGTGAGGCACCGAAAGTGAAGCGGCAACTGTCGCTCAGTGCGAGCGAGTCGAGTGCTTCGGTCGAGAGCGTTTTGGCATAGTCGCGCAGTGTTTGCATGCAGAGCGTGTCGCATTCAACGAGTGTTTCGCCATCGAAATTTTGCGTGGTGCTATAGGGGCAACCATTTTTCGAAAGATAGGCACGCACCACGGCAGTGTCGAGCCCCTCGAAACGGCTACTAACCACGCCAACCGTGTAGTTCACCGTCATCGACACGCCGCCTTTGTCGAGGCACGAGACTAAGCCAATTGCCACGCTGGCGAGCAAAATCAAGCAAAAAAATCTGTTATGTTTCATCCTCTTTTCAAACATCATTGTGCAAAAATACGATTTTTTTTCGAATTATAC
>CAVHRT010000061.1:0-10666 GCA_963638355.1 Flexilinea sp.
ACTGCAAATAACGACCACGGACGTGGCATGCCGCGTCCCTACTTTATGAACTTTACAACTTTATAAACTTGATAAACTTCTCATCAACTTTTCAACTCATCAACATATCAACTAAAAAATCATGCTTCTCCAAACCACCGACATTGCGCAAGCCATTATTCAGCCCGATTCGCTGCGAACAGTCACCGAGACCATCATTCAAAAGGCGCAGGAAGACCCGAGCGCATTCTGGACTGACCTTTGGCACGACATTCTGATTTTCGGCATGAAAGTGCTGGCCGCCATCGTCATCTATCTGATTGGTGCGTGGCTCATCAACCGCGTGAAAAAACTGGTGGCGCACATCTTTGCCAAACGTCAAACCGAGCGTACACTGGCATCGTTCGTAACCTCGCTCGTCTCCATTTCGCTCACGGTGCTGCTCATCATCGTTACGGTTGGCACGCTGGGCGTCGACACCACCTCGCTGGCGGCACTGCTGGCGGCGGGCGGCATGGCCATCGGTATGGCATTGAGCGGAACGGTGCAAAATTTTGCGGGCGGCATCATGCTGTTGGCGTTCAAACCGTTCAAGGCGGGCGACACCATCACGGCGCAAGGCTACAGCGGCATTGTGACCGATGTGAGCATAGTCAGCACCAAAATTCTGACCACCGATAACCACATTGTAGTGATTCCAAACGGCTCATTATCAAGCACTAACATCGATAATTTTTCGTCACAATCGCTACGCAGAATCGACATTGATGTGTCGGTAGCATACGGCGCCGATGTCGACGCATTCACCGCTGCCGCGATAGAGATAGCCACGCAGGACAAGCGCATTCTCGACAGCAAAACGCGCGGTGCAGCCGACCCATTTGTGGCGCTGATGAGTCTGAACGCGAGCGACATCACCTTCACGGTGCGCGTGTGGGTGAAAACGGCTGATTATTGGAGCGCGCGCTTCGATCTGAACAAACGCCTCTACACGCAACTGCCGCAGCGCGGCTTCGAGTTCGCCTATCCGCACATGGATGTTACAATTGTGAAAGACTAATTATCTAATTACTTAATTTCCAATTACTTAATTAATTTCAAATTTCAAATTTCAGATTTCAAATTGAGCAGAATCCACGACTTTCTGCAGAAATTTCAACAACGCGAAGTCATAGTCAATAGTCTTAGTCATAGTCAAAAAAATGGTTTCTGTCGATAAAATTTGCGCGACATTATAATAGTGTGTAAATTTGCGCAATAAACTAAGAAACTCCCCCCCTATAAACTATCAACTATCAACTTTCAACTATTTCCCAATGAAAAAAACACTACTTTCCGCCACTTTGCTACTCGTCGCGCTCACAGCGTGGGCGGGCATCGACATGCAAGCGCACATCGACTCGGACGAAGGCCAAGCCGCCTACACCGACTACAAAGCCAAACAAGATGCCTACTACACAGGCTCGTACTCCTACGCCACACTGGCTGGTCAAACGGGCGAAACGCTTTTCGGCTCGCTCAATACACTGATGGGCAATACCAGCAAAATCGGGGGAAATTCATTCTCTTACAACACACTGAGAGACAGCTACATAGATGTCGACCGCGACCTGAATGCCGATGGAAAAATAATCGGTTACTACGATGGCACACAGATGAATGGCACTTGGGGCAATGGCTACAACCGCGAGCACACTTGGCCACAATCGAAAGGTGCAAACAAATCGACCGCAATGGGACACGACATGCAATCGGTGCGTCCAACCAACACCGCCGTGAACAGCGACCGCGGCAACGATGCCTACGGCGAATCGAGCGGATATTACGATCCCAACGAAATTGAGATTGACAACACCAATTACAAAAAAACAAACCTCGGCACTTACCGTGGCGACTGCGCCCGTGTGATTTTATACGACTATGTGGTCTACGGACAGATGGGCAGTTACAAAAACAGCCTCTATATTGGCAATGCGCAACTGCTCAGCAAACTTGGCTCTGATGGCGTGTTCGAATCGCTGGCAGTGCTACTCAAATGGCACATGCAGGATCCGCCATCGCTCACCGAAATGGTGCGCAACGATGGCGCTGCTGACTACCAAGGCAACCGCAACCCGTTCATCGACTATCCCGAATTGGCCATCAACATGCTGAAAAATCAGTCGGGACTGACCACCTACAGCGTAACCACAAACACAGGCGCGACGCTCTATCCGCGCTACACCTGCACCACCTCGGCAGGTTTCGTGGGCTACCTAACCTACGCCGATGGCACGCACCCCACAGCCGACCAACTAAGCATTACTGGCGGCACTTTCACCTACGATGCCACGCTGGGACGATTGATAGTATCGAGCGTCAGCAAAGACATGGTGATAAAAACCACCAACGACCCCACATTGGCCGTCGCCACCACAGCGTTGCCCGAAGTTATTTGCTACACCACGGGGAACAGCACTTTTTGCGTAAACAATCTGCCAGAACAAGCGCAAGTCGCCATTTTCGATTGCGCCGGTCGCACCGTGGAACTGCGCAGCAACTGCAACACAAGCGAAAGTTTCTCCGTCCCACGCGGCATCTACCTTGTGCGCGTGCAAGCCAACGGACAACAGCGAACAATGAAAATTGCGATTTAATTACCTAATTGTTTAATTTCCAATTACTTAATTAATTTCAGATTATCGGATACTGTATTTTTTTTAGTTAACCCTCCTATAAACTATAAACTATAAACTTTCAACTCTCACCTATTCTCCAATGAAAAAAACACTCTTCACCACCGCACTCCTAACAATAATGCTCCCCGCCGCCATCAGCGCAGGCGAAATGCCCGAAGGCTATTACGACACCGCCAACGGCAAAAGTGACTCCATACTGAAAGGCACACTGCGACAAATAATCCGCAACCACACCGTGATGAGCTACGGCAGCGGCAGCGGCTCGTCGTGGGAAGTTTTCTACTACGCCGACCGCGACACGGTCACCAACCTCTGCATGGATATGTATTGCGACGATTGGAGAGAATTCTCAACACCCGGCGCTGTTGTTAGCGGCTGCAATGTGGAACATAGTTTTGCAAAAAGTTGGTGGGGCGGCATGGAAAACGATGCATACAAAGATTGCTACCACCTGAATCCATCGAACAGCACAGCCAACAGCGCACGCAGCAACTATCCGCTAGGCAATGTTGATGAACCAACAAAAACCGCTGGCTCGCTAAAAATCGGCAAACGCTATCACGAAGCATTGGGCGAAGAGCACTTCATTTGGGAGCCAAAAGACGAATACAAGGGTGACTTTGCGCGCGCCTACTTTTACATGGCCACCTGCTACGGTCACGATCTGAACGGCAATGTGCCAGATTTGACAAAATACAACGGCTGGCGGCTCGATAACAAAGATGTAGGTTCGAGATTTGCCATGCAAAACGACAATTATCTCGAATTTCAAGATTGGGAAATTGAAGTTTTGCTGCAGTGGCACAGGCAAGATCCCGTGTCGACGAAAGAGATCAACCGCGCCAATGCAGTGAACGATTTTCAGCACAACCGCAACCCATTCATCGACTATCCTTGCTTGGCAGAATACATTTGGGGCAACCGCAAAGGGCAGCCCGTGAACTTTGCCGACCTGAAATTTACGCGCGATGCCGACTATCTGTCGCTTTCCGATGAAGACAAATGCGGCTGCAACAACGAGATTACTCAACCAACCATCACAGCGCCACGCAACGGCACCAAGCTCGACTTTGGCACTGCCGCCGTGGGCGAAACCGTGACAAAAACCGTGAGCGTAACAGGCGAACTCCTCACCAAAGATGTAACCGTAACGCTCTCCGGCACCAACGCCGATCAGTTCCAAATAGCCACCACCAGCATCAGTGCAACGCAAGCCATGGCGGGCTACGAACTGAACATAGAATACGAGCCAACCACGCTCGGCAACCACAATGCCACAGTTATCATCTCGAGCAGCGAATTGGCATACAACATTACCCTGAATCTGACAGGCAAATGCGCCTTCCACGCCAACCCAGCCAGCGAAGTTAGCACCGCAGGTTTCACCGCCAACTGGTCCGATGGCGGCGTCGAATCGTACACGCTCGATGTCTATCGCTACGAAATGAAAGGCTCCGCCGAAACCGAGATAGTGAACGAAACTGGTTTGACCATCGAAAAAGTGAAAGCCAACGAACATCTCGCCCTCTCTGACAACTATTACGACGAAAAAGAAGGTCTACGCCTTGGCAGCGGTAGCGGAACGGGAACACTCACCATTTCAAATCTTGATTTGACCCAAGGTGGTACTTTGGTTGTAAATGCAAAATCGTATAGCAAAGATGCTTCTTCGCTAAAAATTGTAGTCGGCGACAATACGCAAACCGTGGCATTAACCACATCTGCAAGCAACTACACAATAACGATTCCAGCAACCACCGAAACAAAAATTGAACTTACAAACACCGCCAGCAAAAAGAGACTTTACATCACTAATATCCAACTGAAAGCCGGCGGCACAACGCGCACCAAAGTATCGGTCGATGGCTTCCCCACCGAAGTGAGCGGCACAACCTACCAAGTGCACACCGCCGTGAGCGACGAAGTACCTGTGTACTACGCAGTTACGCCCAAAGGGGGCACCATAAGCGAAGAGATTAAAGTCACCATCAGCCAAACGCCCACAAGCAACATCGAGGCTGACGACGCCACCATTTTTGCCCGCGACGGACGCATCTGGAGCGACCAAGAGATGCAAATCTACGACCTGCTCGGAAGCAATGTAACCCGCCTCAATGGTCAACTCAACGGCATCTACATCGTTAAAACCGCCAACAAAGCACAAAAAATAATCGTGAGATAACTAATAATTGACAATTGATAATTGATAATTGATAATTGATAATTTTTTTGCACTAGACCAACACCAGCGCGCATTTTTGTCCCCTTTGCAAGGGGACGAGCGAAGCGGGGGGGGTCAGAGAATTAAGAATTATGAATTAAGAATTAAGAAAGCGCGCCCAATAACCCCGTAATTTATTGCGGGGAGACTGCCACAAAACACGGACGTGCCATAGCGCGTCCCTACAATCTGGGTCAACAGCAAAACAACAGAAACAGAAATCGCAATAGCGATTCCGAGAGACCTTCAAACTATTAGAACCTTTTTCTAACCCAAATTTTCTTCCCCCTTGGGGGATTAGAGGGGGTCTACTTTAAAAAATTTTCACTATCTTTGCACGCTGTTATATTCAACCGCAAAACAAAATAAAAACACATAATACCATGAAAAAACAACTTTTTTCACTCGTTCTAGCCTTTGCATTTGGCTTTGCGCCATTGGCTGCCGAGGTTACAACCGACTACTACAGTAGCATCGACAACACCAGCGGCGACGCACTTTTCAATGCCGTGCACACCATTGCAAACGAAGGTTTCAATCAATTAAGTTATGATGACCTTTGGACTGCCTATGAAAAAACCGATATCGGCAGTGATGGTAAAATTATTGACATGTATGGTGGCTGTAGTTTTACTTATAAATCTGGCCAATGCGGAAATTACTCTGGAGAATGCGAATGCTACAACCGCGAACACTCCATTCCCAAAAGTTGGTTTTGCAGCTGCACCACCGGCATGGGAGCAGATCTTTTTCATCTTGTGCCAACTGACGGAAAAGTTAATGGAAAACGCAGCAACTATGCCTTTGGCGAAACTGATGGCGGTGACTATACCTACAACGATAACAAACTAGGTTCAGCCAAAAGCATAACAGTAGAAAACACAGCATTAGGAAGCAGTTTTACAACAAGTTCGCTACCATCTACAGTATTTGAACCACGCGACGAATACAAAGGCGATTTTGCGCGCGGCTATTTCGGTACAATGATAAAATGGACTACCCAATATACCATGTCAAGCGGCGATGGCGAATGGTTTTTCAACAACACATACACCGAATCTGGTCACTACGGACTTGCCGACTATGGTTTGGCATTGCTCATAAAATGGCACCGCCAAGACCCTGTTTCACAGAAAGAGATAGACCGCAACAACGGCATTCAAGCCACGCAGGGCAACCGCAATCCATTCATCGACTATCCCTATTTGGTTGAATACATTTGGGGCAAAAAAGCGGGCGAAACTGTAAGCATGAGCAATCTGATTGCCTCGTTCGAAAGCGATTTTGAACCAGGCGTAAGCGATGGTTGGCGCGAAACCAGTACCGACCCACGAATCACCGTCTCGAGCAAGAGCGTGGCGTTTGGCACAGTAGAGATTAATAGCCAAAACTCGCAAACCATCACAGTAAAAGGCAGCAACCTCACGGACAATATCTCGCTGGCAATTTCTGGCACTAATGCTGGCATGTTCAGCCTATCAAACAATAGTGTTTCGGCAGGTGAAGAAATTACCATCACATACAAACCAACTGCCGAAGGCACTCACACCGCCACCATCACACTCACAAGCAGCGGCGCAACAAGTGTTGAGGTTACCCTCACAGGCAGCGGCGCGAAAAAATACACCGTAACATTCGACGCTGGAGCGGGTAGTTGCAGCACATCGTCGCTCACCGAGAGCAGCGTGGGCGAAGGCATAACACTGCCCACCGCCACCGCACCTAGCACCTGCAGCGACTACACCTTTGCAGGCTGGACCACCACGCAAGTGAGCGAAACCACCACCGCGCCCACACTCTACGCAGCTCTTGCAACCTACAACCCAACCAGCAACTGCACACTCTACGCAGTCTACCAAAAGGGCGGCAGCAACACCAAAGTTACCGAGCTGAACGCTGGCGACGTTGTAGTAATCTACTACCCCACCGACAAAATGGCACTCACCGCCACCGCTAGCAGCAGCGCATTGAGCGGCGTAGCCACAACAGTCGAAGGCAACAGCATCACCTCGCTCGGCTCTGGCGCAGTGAAACTCATCGTCGAAACCGAAGGTGACAACTTCCGCCTGAAAAATGGGAATAGTTATCTAATCTGCCCAGCAACTGGCAACGGAGCAAGTTTCAGCACCGAAACTGGTTATGCCGATTGGACTTTTGTGGAATCAGATGGCGTGAAATACGTCAAAAATGTGAATGCAGCATACAATAGTTATCCCATATATCTCGAATACTACAATAACGTATTCAAAGCTTACACTGCAAAATCATTTGGTTCGAACTATCAACTAGAGTTCTACAAATACGAATATTCCTACACCAGCGCGCCAAACTGCCAAGTCTGCACGCTTACTGGCATTACGCTAAACACCGACGCAGTAACAAAAACATTCACCGCAGGCGATGAATTCAGCAGCAAAGGCTTGGTTGCAACCGCCAACTACAGCGATTGCGACTCGCGCACCATTGCACCGACGGTTACTGCGCCCGACATGAGTAGCGACGGCAGCAAAACGGTTACCATTTCGTACACCGAAAATGGCACAACCAAAAGCACATCCTACACTATCACTGTAGAACCAAAGCCAACCTACACCATCACTTGGAGTGCCGATGGCACAAAAACGCAAGTAACATACAACCAAGGCGATGCGCTAGTTTTACCAACCACGCCAACAGCATGTACTGGCAAGCAATTCATAGGCTGGACCGCCACAGCTAACTACAACAACGCCACCACTGCGCCCGACGACCTATTCACCGAAGCCAACGGCACAGTTACCGCAAGCAAAACCTACTACGCACTTTTCGGCTCACGAACCGAAACCACTGGCGAAACGGATATCGTTACCACACTCACTATGTCGGATTTGGGTGTAACTAAAACTGGTTCAGTAACAGAATCAAAAACAATTGACAACTTTACTATCACGCCCTCTAAAGCTAATGCAAGTAACGATCCAGTGTACAATGTTAGTGGTCAAGATTTACGTATCTATGCCAAAGGAACAGTCGAAATTTCATCATCAGAAAATATGACTGCCATTGAATTCGAAATCAGTACGCAAGGGAGAAAACGTCTAACGACCATTACCGCAAGCGAAGGTTCAATGACTAGCGTCGACAGCCTTTTGACACGCTGGGAAGGATCAGCCACATCGGTAACATTTACAGTTGGCGAAAAAGCAACGCTTGGATCGGATGGCAGCAACAAAGCAGGTCAATTGTGCTTCACTGCCGTGAAAGTAACCACACGTGGCACGGGTACCATCACCACCATTAGCGGCTACACAACAACCTGCGCATCTGCCCCCGTCACCACCTACAACATCAACATTTCGAACCCAACAACGGGCGGCAAAGCCACGGCTAGTGCCACCACCGCAGCCGAAGGCGATGTGATAACCCTCACCGCCACACCCGCAGCAGGCTACAAACTCACTGGCTGGAACGCAGTCGACAACACATTGAAAGCAGTCACTGTCACCAACAACCAGTTCACCATGCCCGCAAGCGATGTGGCAGTGTCGCCTCAATTCGCAAAAATCGACTACGCCATCACCACCAACCTCACCCATGTGGCAGCATCGAGCGATAACGCCACCACCACACAAATAGGCACGGCACTTGGTCTCAACTTCAAAGCCAACCAAGGCTACACGCTGCCCGATGGCATCACGGTGAAAGTGGGCACAACCACGCTCGAAAGCAGTCAGTACGCTTGGAACCAATCGAGCGGTCAGCTCACCCTTGGGCTGTCCGAAACGCTCCTTGGCAACATCGAAATCACCATTGCCGCCAATGCACAAATGTTCACCATCATTTTCAAAAATGAAGATGGCGCTGAACTGCAAACGTCGCAAGTGGCCTATGATGAAACACCAGTTTACAATGGCACCACGCCAACCAAAGAATCGACAGCACAATACAATTACACTTTCAGCGGTTGGAATCCTGCAATAACGCCCGTTACACGCGAAGCGACCTACACAGCGCAATTCACAGAAACCTTGCGCACATACTACGTGTTGTTTGCCGATTATGATGGCACAACGCTCAGCGAACAATATGTAGAATACGGCAGCAGCGCAGTTGCGCCAGCCGATCCGCAGCGCACGGGCTACACCTTCACAGGTTGGGACGAAGATTTCAGCAACATCACTGGCGAATTATTAGTTACCGCCCAATACAAAGCGATAATCTTCAGCGTCACCTCCAACCTGACCAATGTAAACGCCGCCTCAAGCAATCCAACATCAGCCACCATCGAAGATAAAGACCTAAATTTCTCATTCACGGCTGCCGATGGTTACGAATTGCCAGATGCCATCACAATTACCATGGGCGAGACTACACTCGTTAATAACGATGGATACATTTGGACGAAATCGAAAGGATTGCTCGAAATTATTCAATTCGATGGTATACAAGGTAACACCATCATCACCATTGCCGCCACCGCAAAAGAGTATAGCATATTCCTCGACAAGAATGAACACGGCACCGACGATGGTCTTGTCTACATCTACTATCTTGGCGATATTGATGAGAGCAACAGCATGTGGATTGAGCCAAGCGAGGAGAAATATGTGCTGAACGGCTATTTCACCGATGCCAATGGCGGCTCGAAAGTGATCGATGCCAACGGCAAATTGGTGGCTGGCGTAGCTGGCTACACCGATAGCGAAGGCCTCTGGCAGCACATCGGCGACGACATTACGCTCTACGCGCAATGGAGCGTGAAGACCTACACCGTCAAATTTGTCGACTACGATGGCACAACACTCAGCAGTCAGACCATAGAATACGGCAGCAGCGCAATTGCGCCCGCCGATCCGCAACGCACGGGCTACACCTTCACGGGTTGGAATGCCGATTTCAGCAACGTTACGAGCGACCTCACCATCACCGCCGTTTACGAGGAGAACAAGCCAACAGCCGTTGCTGCCACGACGCTGGCCGAGCCAATCTGCCACACCACCAGCAGCATGCTCTATGTGAGCAACTTGCAAGCTGGCAGCCACCTCGCTCTCTACGATGCCACAGGTCGACTGATAGCGCAACGCCGCCACTGCAACGAAACCGAGCATTTCCTCCTGCCCAACGGCATCTACATCATCAAGATAGAAGCCAACGGCCAAACCCTGCAAATCAAAGCAGTGAAATAAATTAGGAATTAGGAGAGAGGAGTTAGAAGTGAAAAACAGCCCAACCATCTATCGCACGATTCTGTCCCCCTGCTTGTAGCGAAGCGAAAGGATAGGAGGACGAGCGAAGCGGAGGAGGTTCTAGATCAAACAACTCCGCCACAACAGGCACAAAGAACGGCTTTCAGACATCAGTTTGGAGGCCGTTCTTCATTCGATGATTCAATGAATCAATGATTCGATGATTAAAACTGCGGCATAGAGTAAGCAGAAATCGTCAAAATCTGCAGCATAGAGTAAGCAGTTTTGACAAAAATCAACCCAAAACCACCAAACTGCGGTGCGCGCCAAGCAGAAAATAGCAAAATCTGCAGCATAGAGTAAGCAGTTTTGTTGTTCAATTAAAAAATTAGTTGTAACTTTGCAGCGAAAATAGATTAAGGAGGAAACGCCATGTTACAACTTCAGCAAACTATGCAGCGACTTTTGGAGTCGAAAGATACGCGTTTTGTGCGCTATCTCTACAAACAAATTAACTGGAAAGGTCGATTGATAGCCATTCTGGGCGCACGCGGCGTGGGAAAATCGACACTGCTTTTGCAGCACATTCTGCTCACAGGGCGCAAAAATACATTATATGTTAC
>CAVHRT010000062.1:0-10564 GCA_963638355.1 Flexilinea sp.
GCATCGATCAGCAGGGGAATCTCCGAAAAATCGACCACTCGCTCTTTGCTGAAGGTTTGGAACGGATAGATCGAGCCGTAGTTGGTGCGTTTGCCTTCGAAAATGGTCATCGGCACGCTGCCCGAAGTGTGTGCATGCAGCCCGTCGTTAATCTTCACAGCATCGACAATTTGCGGCAGCGCATCGTCTTTCACGGCATAAATGTAGAGGTCGGCACCATGTTTTATTTCTGCCAAATAGGAACAGGGCACAGCACCGACGCGCTCGGCTAAGAGTGCAGCGTTCTCAGCGGTTCGACTCCAGACTTGCACAATGTCGTGACCATTCGAGTGAAGTGCCACGGCAAGGCTCGTCGCCAAGTTTCCCGCACCAATCAGCACTATTTTTTGTGGAGTGTTCAAAATTTGTCCCAATGAATTTTGTCGTAACTCAATTTCTCTTCGTCGTAAGGTTTGCGTTCTTGGTCGCTGTAGCCGATGGCGACCATGTTTAGCACGCGATATTTTTCGGGGATTTCGAGTACGCTGCGCACATACGCTTCGGCAGTTGTCTCGTCGTTGTGTTGGCGATTGTGCACCTGCACCCAGCAACTGCCAAGTCCCAGATCGGCGGCCTGCAACTGCATGATGATGGCGGCAATCGACGCGTCTTCGTACCAAACATCGCTCTTTTCGGCATCGTAAGCCACCACAATGGCCACGGGCACCGATTTCACAAAACTGCTACCAAATTCGCGGCAGGCGGACAATTTTTCGAGTTTTTCGCGGTCGGTTACCACAATAAATTCCCAGCCGTTGGCGCGTTTCGAGGCGGGCGACATCAGCGCAGTTTGCAGAATTGCATCGATTTTTTCCTTTTCTACAGGCTTTTCGGCATATTTGCGAATGCTTCGTCTGTTTTTTACAAGATCGTGGAATGTCATCTTTGGTTTCTAATTTCTAAATTTCTAGTTCGGGCGGTGAGCTTGTCGAACCGCAGATTTCAGATTGATTTTTGCTCCGCTCGGCAAAACAAACAAGTTTGATTTTGCTCTCGCTTACCGCAAAAATTCAAATTGTCGGTATCCTCGACTTTAGCGCAAAAAAAGGTCATGTCGATAGTCGTGGTCATAGTCGACAAATCATCTTGCAAAATTACGAAAAAAGTTTGATTTGCTGAAAATTGGCATTTCGCATTTTTTTTGTACCTTTGCAGCCCGAAAAAAATCAGTGTTAGGAAACAAAAAAATCAAAAAAAATGAGAGAAGAAAACGGGCGTCGACCACGCTATGATGGTCACGCTAACGCCGACCGCCGCGATGGTGCAAAGCGCGAACGAACAAATTACGGCGATAGACCACAATATGGTCGTGAAAATCGCTCACAAGAGGGTGGCTACGAACGCCGCCAAGGCAGTCACTATGGCGATCGCCGTGAAAATCGTTATGAAAACCGCACCGAAAATCACTACGAAAATCGTGGTGAAAATTGGTCTGAAAATCGTGAACATCGACCATTTAACCGCGATTGGCACGGTCGTAGCGACAATGGCGAGCGCACCAACTACGCACCGCGTCCACACCGCTTTGATAATGATGGCGAACAGCGCCATGAGCGTCCGTTCCGTCCATACAATGGCGATGGCGAACGCCGAAACGATGGATACAATCGTCGTCCACGCTACGAAGGCAACGGTCAGCACGAACAGGGCTTCCGTCCGCGCCGTCACGATGGCGACTACGACGAAAATGCCAAATATAGTCAGAAAAAACAGGTGGCTTATCGCAAAAATTTCATTGACTACAATGCGCCAATGCGTTTGAATCGCTATTTGGCCAATTCGGGCATCTGCTCGCGTCGCGAAGCCGACGAATTCATTGCTGCGGGCGTGGTTTCGGTGAACGATCAGATAGTTACCGAACTCGGCACGAAAGTGATCCCTGCCACCGACAAAGTGCTGTTTCACGATCAGCTTGTGCGCTGCGAAAAACGCGTCTACATCTTGCTGAATAAGCCGAAAGACTGCGTAACCACAGTGGACGATCCGCAAGAGCGCACCACCGTGCTCGACTATGTGAAAAACGCATGCAAAGAGCGCGTTTATCCCGTTGGTCGCCTCGACCGCAACACCACTGGGCTGCTTTTGATAACCAACGATGGCGAGTTGGCGTCGAAAATGACGCACCCAAAATACAATCAGAAGAAGATTTACGAGGCTGTGCTCGACCACGAAATGACCGACGAAGACATGCAGCGTCTGCGCGATGGCGTAGAATTGGAAGATGGCGAAATCAAAGCCGATTCCATCGATTACAGCAGCGAAGATCACCGTCGTGTAGGCGTGGAGATTCACTCGGGTCGTAACCGCATTGTGCGTCGTATGTTTGCCGCCGTGGGCTACAAAGTGCTGCACCTCGACCGCGTTTATCTGGCTGGTTTGACCAAGAAAAACTTGCCTCGTGGCAAATGGCGCTTCCTCACCGAAATGGAAGTTAATATGCTGAAAATGAGCAAGTAAATCTGGAATAAAGAATAAAGATTAAAGATTAAGGAGTAAGGACGGGACAGTGCGTCTTGTTAGAACATAGATTAGAGCGGTTTTCAGTTCTCTGAAAACCGCTCTTTCATTCAATGATTCGATAATTCAATGACTCAATGATTGCGCTGTTTGCAAATAATCTGAAAATTGCGTAATTTTGCAGTCCTTAAATTTTTGAAAAAATGAACATAACTGACCGCTTTTTGAAGTATGTGTGTTTCTGCACTACTTCCGACGAAGAGACTAACATGACGCCATCGACTCCTGGGCAAATGGAGTTCGCCGAGTATCTGAAAAAAGAGTTGCAACAAATTGGTTTACAAGATGTTACGCTCGATCAGAATGGCTACATCATGGCCACGCTGCCAGCCAACACCGACGGCAAACCGACCATCGGTTTCATCGCTCACATGGACACCTCGCCCGATGCTAGCGGCAAGCATGTGCAACCGCGCATTGTGAAAAACTACGATGGCAAAGACATTGTGCTGAACGAAGCCGAAAATATCGTTCTCGAAACGGCAAAATATCCTGAAATTCAGCACTATACGGGTCAAGATATCATCGTCACAAACGGCAAAACGCTGCTCGGCGCTGACGATAAAGCGGGCATCGCCGAGATTGTGAGTGCCTGCGAATATCTCATTCAGCACCCTGAAATAAAACATGGCAAAATTCGTGTTGGTTTCACGCCCGACGAGGAGATTGGGCAAGGTGCCGACCATTTCGATGTGCAGAAGTTTGGTTGCGATTTTGCCTACACCATGGACGGCGGCGCAGTGGGCGAGTTGGAGTTCGAAAATTTCAACGCTGCATCGTGCAAAATTCATATTCATGGCGTGAATGTGCACCCTGGCTACGGCTATCACAAAATGCAGAATTCTATGCGCATTGCATTCCAGCTGGCGGTGATGTTGCCCCGCTGGGAAACGCCCGAACATACCGAGGGTTACGAAGGATTTTATCATCTTGTCGGCATGAATGGCACGGTTGAGGAGACTACGTTGTCGTACATCATTCGCGACCACGACCGCGCCCGTTTCGAGAGCCGCAAACGCGAGATGGAACATCTTGTTCGCAAAGTAAATCGCGAATATGGCGAAGGTACGGCCGAGATTGAGCTGCGCGATCAGTACTACAATATGCGCGAAAAAGTGGAACCCGTGATGCACATCGTAACGCTCGTCGAAGAGGCAATGAAAGAGGTTGGCGTAACGCCCAAAGTTCAGCCAATCCGTGGTGGCACCGATGGCGCACGCCTCTCGTTCGAAGGACTGCCTTGTCCAAACATTTTTGCAGGTGGCGAGAATTTCCACAGTCGTTTCGAATACCTTCCAATCCCATCGCTCGAAAAAGCCATGCAGGTGATTTTGAAGATTGTTGAGAAGGCGTGAATTTGAGTAGAAAGTGAAAAGTGGAAAGTCCGTAAGGTTAGGGTACTGCGGCTGGTCTTGGCTTTTGAGGTCATAGTCAAAAGTCAAGGTCAAAGTTCATAGTCATGGTCAAAAATCATATTCAACGAAAAATATTTCTTGCCATTTTCTTGCTGATTTCGGCTTGTTTGGTGGCGCAATCTCGTCCGCGGCTGGTGGTGTTTGTTACCATCGATGGGCTGCAGACGAGTCATTTGGCTGCGCTTCAGAATAAGTTCGAAAAAGGTGGATTGCGGATGCTTGGCGATGGCTTGACCATTCCTGCGGCGTCGTGCAATTACCAAAGCAACGGCTCGGTGGTCGATTTTGCATCGCTCGTTACGGGTAGCGTGCCGCGCTACCACGGTGTTACTGGCACGCAACGCTACGATGTGGTGGAGGACAACATGATGCCGATTTTCTACGACGGTCGTTTCCATGGCATCAACAGCGAATTGTCGCTTTCGCCGCGTCAAATGGCGACGACCTCTTTTTCTGATGTGGTGAAATTGAGCGACGATGGCTGCCGCTCGTTTGTGGTGGCGCTCGATGCCGACCACGCGCTGGCTCTAGGCGCTCACACTGCCGATGGTGCCGTGTGGATCGACGACAAAACGGCCAGTCTTGCCACAACAAATTTCTATGAACAAGGCTTGCCCGCGTGGGCCGACAAAGTGAACCAGAGTCACACCATCGGCAACTATCTGCTCTACGAGTGGCGACCGCTCTACGACATTGGCACCTATCGCAATGCGCCCATTCACTACGAAGATGGTGTGTTCTCGCAATCGTTTGAAAATCAGGCTGTTGATGAACAAGTTTATCGCTTCAAACATTCGCCGTTCGTCAATACTTTGATGAAAGATCTTGCCATTCGTGCCTTGCGCGACGAAAAACTTGGGCTCGATGCGCGGCTCGATTTTTTGGCGGTGGAATTTTCGGTTCGTCTGCCAAACGAGCAGGGTAGTGGCTACCTTTCGGCCGAGAAAGAGGACATTTATCTGCGACTCGATCACGATTTGCGACTCTTTTTCGATGCGCTCGACCTGACTGTTGGCAAGGAGAATGCGCTGATAGTGGTGGCTGGTACCAGTGGCGAGAACGATTCGCTCAGGCGGCTGTCGCGGGCGCAGGTGCAGAATGGTCAGTTCAATGCCAAACGCGCCATGGCGTTGCTCAATTCGTACCTCATGGCCATCTACGGACAGGGGCGCTATGTGAGCGGTTATGCCGCGCGAAACATCTATCTGAATAAGACTTTCATCGATAAGCAAAAGATTGATCGTCAGGCACTTGAACAGCATGTGGCGCAGTTTATGACCGAATTTCAGGGTGTGCAGAATGCCTATACTTCGGCCGAGATAAAGGCAGCACCAGCGTGTGGCACCGACGAACTCTCGCGCATTCACAATAGCGCTTTCAAAAACGCTTGTGGCGATGTGGTTTTCACGCTCCTGCCCGGTTGGATGGAGGTGAACGACCGCAACGAAGCCATTGGTGTGTCGAGTCGACAGCAAGTTGCGCTGCCTGTCTACATTTTTGGTGCTGATATCACGCCGCGAACCATCACTCGCGCCAGCATCACCGACATAGTCCCAACCCTCTGCCAAATGCTCAGCCTGCCACTGCCAAACGGTTGTACGGGGGAAGGGGTGGTTTTTTAATGAATAAAGATTAAAGACAAAAGAATAAAGACAAAGGAGTAAGGGCGGATTTGGTTAGGAGTGAACGGATTTCTAGATTTTTAGGTTTGAAATCGTTTCTCGAAATTGCTAGCGCAATTTCTGTTTCTATGTTGTAATGACGTGGTATGCCGCGTCCCTATTTTTGTAAAATCCGAGTGGTAAATCACTCTTTTGCTTTTACTTGTGCGGGAGTCTCCTCTCTGGCTGGAGTCGTTTTCGGAAGAAGAATTTGGTCGATCCAAATGCGCAGTTGCTCCTTGGGTTGCAGACCGAGGGCTATTTGTGGCGCACCCTCTTTGGGGCAGAAAACGATGGTTGGGTAACTGCGCACACGAAACAGCGCAGCCAATTCGCGCTCTTGCTCAGCATCGACTTTGTAGACCACAATCTGCCCACCATATTCGGTCGAAAGCTCTTCGAGAATGGGCGCCAGTCGCTTGCACGGCCCGCACCAAGTGGCGTAAAAATCGATGATGCACGGCTTCGCGCCAAGATATTTCCATTCGGTGCTAGTCTCGTAGTTGAATACTTTTTTCAAGAAATCGGCTTTGGTGATGTGTTGTGTTTGTGCGAACATTGCGCCGCTCAGCGCCACCAACGCTGCCTGCAGAATTATCTTTTTCAGTTTCATCGTTTCCCCAATTTTTTTCCGCTGCAAAGTTACAAAATAAGTTTGAGTGTGAGCCTAATGGGGTAGCCGCGCAGAAATTTTAGAAATTCCCTGCCTATTTTCAAAAAAAAATTGCTACCTTTGCAGTTTGGAAATAAATCAACAAAAAAGGAATATTTAAGATGAAAATTACTTTTCCTGATGGCTCTGTGCGCGAGTACGAAAATGGCGTTACCGCGCTACAAATAGCCGAAAGCATCAGTCCACGCTTGGCGGCCGAAGTGCTGGCTGCCACGGTGAATGGCGAAGTGCGCGACCTTACGCGCCCAATCAACGAAGATAGCACGCTGCGTCTGCACAAATGGGACGACGACGAGGCAAAACATACCTTCTGGCACACCTCGGCACACCTGCTGGCCGAAGCCCTCACCGAACTCTATCCTGGCACAAAATTCGGCATCGGACCCGCCATCGAAAATGGTTTTTACTACGATATTGAACCGCCCAAAGGCGAAATCATAAAAGAGACCGATCTCGATAAAATTGAGAAAAAAATGGCGGAACTGGCAGCCAAAAAAGAGGCTGTCGTTCGCGAAGATATCAGCAAAGCTGAGGCACTGAAAATGTTCGAGGCGAAAGGCGAAAATTACAAAGTTGAGTTGATTTCGGAACTCGAAGATGGCACCATCACGCTCTACCGCCAAGGCTCGTTTGTTGATCTGTGCCGCGGTCCGCACTTGCCAAATACGGGCGAAATCAAGGCTATCAAACTGTTGAGCGTGGCTGGCGCATATTGGCGCGGCGATGAACATCGTCAGCAGTTGACGCGCATCTACGGCATCACTTTCCCAAAGAAAAAGATGCTCGACGAATATCTGACCTTGCTCGAAGAGGCCAAAAAACGCGATCACCGCAAAATTGGCAAAGAGATGGAACTGTTCGCCTTCTCCGACATGGTGGGCAAAGGTCTGCCATTGTGGTTGCCAAAAGGCACGGCGCTGCGTCTGCGTCTGCAAGATTTCCTGCGCGCCATTCAAAAACGTTACGGCTATCAGGAGGTGATGACGCCTCACATCGGTGCAAAACAACTCTACGTAACCTCGGGTCACTGGGATCACTACGGAAAAGACAGTTTCCAGCCAATCACCACACCTGAAGAGGGCGAAGTTTACATGCTGAAACCGATGAACTGCCCTCATCACTGCATGATTTTCAAAAATTCGCCACGCTCGTACAAAGATCTGCCGCTGCGTGTGGCCGAATTTGGCACCGTCTATCGCTACGAACAGAGCGGCGAACTGCACGGCTTGACGCGTGTGCGCTCGTTCACGCAAGATGATGCACATATTTTCTGCCGTCCCGACCAAGTGAAGGACGAATTCCTGCGCGTGATGGACATCATCGCCATCATTTTCAAGGCGTTGGATTTCCAGAATTTCGAAGCACAAATCTCGCTGCGCGATCCTAACGATCACGAAAAATATGTCGGAAGCGACGAGGTTTGGGAAAAAGCCGAACGCTCCATTGTGGAGGCTTGCGAAGAGAAGGGTTTGAAAGCCAAAGTGGAATATGGCGAAGCGGCTTTCTATGGCCCAAAACTCGACTTTATGGTGAAAGATGCTATCGGTCGTCGCTGGCAACTCGGCACCATTCAGGTCGATTACAACCTGCCAGAGCGTTTCGAGTTGGAATACACGGGCGAGGACAATCAAAAACACCGTCCTGTGATGATTCACCGCGCGCCATTTGGCTCGATGGAGCGTTTTGTGGCTGTGCTTATCGAGCATACGGGCGGTAAATTCCCATTGTGGCTCACACCCGACCAAGCCGTGGTGCTACCAATCAGCGAAAAATTCAACGATTATGCCGAAAAAGTGGCGGAACAACTCAATTTGCAAGATGTGCGCACCATTGGTGACTATCGCAACGAGAAAATCGGGCGCAAAATCCGCGATAACGAGCTGAAACGCATTCCTTATCTGCTGATTGTTGGCGAAAAAGAGGTTGCCGATGGCACCATTTCGGTACGCCGCCAAGGCGAAGGCGACAAAGGCGCAATGACGCCCGAAGCATTTGCCCAAATGGTCAATGCCGAAGTGAAAGCGCAAATGAACGCCTATTAAAAGGGTTAGAGTTGAGAGGTTAGAGTTGAGAGGATTGCTGAACAACTTGAAACCTGAAACTTGCAACCTGAAACAAATTATTGAAATCTGAAATTTAATACACTATGAACACTGTAGAACAAATGAATCGTGCGGCGAACAACATTCGTGTGCTGGCTGCTTCGATGGTCGAAAAGGCCAATTCTGGTCACCCCGGTGGCGCCATGGGCGGTGCCGATTTTATCAATGTGCTCTATTCCGAATTTTTGGAATACGATCCGCAAAATCCGCGTTGGGAAGGGCGCGACCGCTTCTTCCTCGATCCTGGTCACATGGCTCCGATGCTCTATTCGGTGCTGGCTTGCACGGGCAAATTCACCCTCGACGAGCTGCAACAATTGCGTCAATGGGGCAGTGTAACGCCTGGTCACCCCGAGGTTGATGTGGAGCGCGGCATCGAGAACACTTCTGGCCCGCTCGGACAAGGTCATGCCTTTGCCGTAGGTGCTGCCATCGCTGCTAAATTTTTGAAAGCAAAATTTGGCGATGTGATGAATCAAACCATCTACGCCTACATTTCCGATGGCGGCGTGCAGGAGGAGATTTCGCAGGGCGCAGGACGCTTGGCCGGCAATCTTGGTCTGGACAACCTTATCATGTTCTACGATTCGAACGACATTCAGCTGTCGACCGAAACGGCTGCCGTTACTTGCGAAGATACCGCTAAAAAATACGAGGCTTGGGGTTGGCGCGTCATCAAAATTGATGGTCACGATGTGAAAGCCATTCGCCAAGCACTCATCGCTGCCAAAGCCGAAAAAGAACGCCCAACGCTTATCTTGGGTCACACCATCATGGGCAAAGGCGCGTTGAAAGCCGATGGCTCGAGCTTCGAACACAACTGCGCTACACACGGCGCTCCGCTCGGTGGCGAGGCCTACCGCAACACGGTGAAAGCCCTTGGTGGCGATCCCGACAATGCGTTCCAATTCTTTGCCGAGACGAAAGAGATTTACGCTCGTCGCGAAGCTGAATTGAAAGAGATTGTTGCTAAAAAATTGGCTGCCAAAGCCGAATGGGCAAAGAAAAATCCTGAATTGGCCGAGAAAATGAAACGTTTCTTCAGCGGCAAAGCACCAAAAATCGACTGGAACAAGGTGGAACAGAAACCCAACAGTGCCACGCGTGCTGCCTCGGCTGCTGTGCTGTCGCAATTGGCTCAACAGGTCGAGAATATGGTAGTTTCGAGTGCCGACTTGTCGAATTCTGATAAGACCGATGGATTCTTGAAACAGACTCACGCCATGACGCGCGGTGACTTTAGCGGCGCATTCCTCCAAGCTGGCGTGGCAGAACTCACCATGGCTTGCGTTTGCCTTGGCATGGCGTTGCACGGCGGCGTCATTCCTGCTTGCGCCACATTCTTCGTCTTCTCCGACTATATGAAACCTGCTGTGCGCATGGCCGCACTGATGGAACTTCCGGTGAAATTCATCTGGTCGCACGATGCGTTCCGCGTGGGCGAAGATGGACCAACGCACGAGCCTGTGGAGCAAGAGGCGCAAATCCGTTTGATGGAGAAACTGAAAAACCATCACGGCAGAAATTCGATGCTCGTTTTGCGCCCAGCCGACGCCAAAGAGTGCACCGAATGTTATCGTTTGATGATGGAGAACACGCTCACACCGTCGGCCATCATTTTGAGCCGTCAAAACATCAACGACCTACCAACCGACCAGCGCGATGCTGCTCATGGCGCATACATCGTGAACAGCGACGAAAATCCTGATGTCATTCTTTTGGCTTCGGGTAGCGAGGTTTCGACGCTTTGCGAGGCTGCCACCATTTTGCGTGGCGAAGGCAAACGCGTGCGCGTTGTCTCAGTTCCGAGCGAAGGCCTGTTCCGTTCGCAATCGGCTGATTATCAGGAGAAAATCTTGCCTCGTGGTGTCAAGAAATTCGGTCTGACTGCAGGTCTGCCTGTCAATCTCGAAGGACTTGTTGGAGCCGATGGCATGGTGTATGGTTTGGAGTCGTTTGGCTTCTCAGCGCCCTACAAAGTGCTCGACGAAAAGCTCGGTTTCACGCCTGTGCAAGTGGCAGATCACATTCGCAAATTTTTGGCATAATCGCGCCAAAATAGTATAGAAACGCAGCGGCTCGCAATCACTTGCGGGCTGCTGTTATTGTCTGGGAGGTTGGTAGTCGAAAAAAATCGCTATCTTTGCAGCGGAAAAA
>CAVHRT010000063.1:0-10374 GCA_963638355.1 Flexilinea sp.
GTGTATTACAAGATATAAGTATTCCATTAGCAGAGTCCATGCAAAACTTTCCATTTACCAATAAACATAATCCGTCATTTGAACCAATAAAAAACAACTAATTTTATTTGAGCCTAATTTAACAGTTAAATAATAGGTATGGATAAACAGAAATACAATAATTACCATTTGTCTATTAGCCAAATACTTGGACTGATAGACGCCAATGAAATAGCAATCCCGGAAATTCAGAGGCCTTTTGTTTGGAGTGGGACTCAAGTACGTGATCTGATGGATTCTCTTTATAAAGGATACCCTACAGGATACATTATCATCTGGAAGAACCCTTCTGTTAAACTCAAAGATGGTACTATGTCTCAGGGCAAAAAAGTTCTTATAGACGGCCAGCAACGCATCACTGCCTTGATGACTGCACTTGCAGGAAAGAATATTGTGTTTAATGACTATAGGACGGGTCGCATAAAGATTGCTTTTGATCCTTGTGCTGCACTGTCAGGAGATCCTGACGCTAAAATCTTTGCCGTTCAAACTGCGATAATACTCAAGGACAAAAGATGGATTTCAGATATTTCAGAGATATTTAAGCCGGAGTTTTCAAGTTTTAAATTTATAAAACAGTATGTTATTGACAATCTCGGCGTTGAGGAAGATGCCGTCCACGAAGTGATTGAGGGCCTGAAAAACCTTCAGCACTGCAATATCGGCGTTATCGAGCTGGATGCTTCTCTGGATATCGATATTGTCACGGACATATTCATCCGAATCAATTCCAAAGGAACAGCCCTCAGCCAGGGTGATTTCGTAATGTCCAAGATTGCGGCGGATGAAGTGCACGGCGGAAACACTCTGCGCAAGGTCATTGACTATTTCGCTCATCTGTGTAAAGACGGGACATTCTATAACAAGATAAAGGAGAAGGACACCGCTTTCGCCGTCTCTCCGTACCTAAGTAAGCTCGAATGGCTCAAGGACGATAAAGAGACTGTCTATGATCCGGAATGTGATGACATTCTTCGCGTGGCCTTTATGCACAGGTGCAAGCGAGCAAAGCTTGCCGATCTGGTAGCGCTGCTCTCAGGGCGTGATTTCGTAACTCGAGAGTTCAAGGAGGAGATTGTTGAGAGCACCTACAATGACCTTAGAACCGGTATAGAGAATGTTATCGATGGATATAACTTCTCTCAATTTATGCTGGCAATCCGTTCAGCTGGATTTACATCGAAGAGACTGGTCAATTCGGTGATGGCCATAGACTTTGCCTATGCCATTTATCTGCTTCTTCAGGAGTCGAAAGAAGTTTCTGTGGATGAAATTAAGAGTCTGGTGCAGCGCTGGTATGTGCTGTCAGTACTTACAGCACGGTATAGCGGCTCTCCGGAGTCTTCATTTGCAAAAGACATCCGCCGCATCGGAGAGGTGGGCGTAAAGGTGGCGCTGAAGGAAATTGAAGATGCTGTTCTCTCGGACAACTTCTGGAACATACAGCTGGATCAGAACTTGACTTATGTGTCATCCATAAATCCGACTTACCAGGTATTCCTTGCGGCGCAGAATTTTTTCAAGAAGGATTCTCTTCTGTCTCACATCCCTGTCGGCGAGCTTGTGAACCTCGGCGGAGATATCCATCATATCTTTCCTAAGCAGTATCTGGTTGATAATGGATATGATAAGTACTCCTATAATCAGGTGGCCAACTACGCATATCTGGATACGCCAATCAATATAAAGATTGGCAAGAAGGCTCCGAAGGAGTATTTTAATGAGGCCATTGAGGAAATTCAGAAACAGGGTGAAACCTCTTTCAAGGCAATCAAGTCTGAGGCTGAGTTTATAAGCAATCTCGAAGACAACTGCATCCCTGCAGAAATTCTCCAGATGGATCATACTCAATATTCTGACTTCCTTGTGGCTCGCCGAGCCAAGATGACGGCATTGATAAAGAGGTACTATTATAGCCTATAACATGATAAGGCTTACTAGTGATTAAATCATTGAATTATTTGCGTTGCGCGGGATTTGTAATCCCGCGCTTGATGTATCGGATTTGTAATCCGAAACATGGACGCACATTTTTCGAGCGAATAATCATTCGCCCCTACAATGCAATTACTCCTAATTACTCACTCCTAATTCCTCACTTTTTGGACGTGCCATGCCGCGTCCCTACTGTCGTTGTTGGTGCGCAGTGCAGTGTGGTTTGGCAATCTGCTGTGGAGGCCGAACATTGAATTATTGAATTATTGATTTATTTGTCGATTTTCTAACCCCCTCCGCTACGCTCGTCCCCCTATCTTTCCGCGTTGCTCCAAGCAGGGGGGGCAGAATCGCATGACGGTTGGTTCGGTGGGTTTAGTTTGTTGGTCGTCAAAAGAAGAGAACGAAAAAAGCGAACTCCTAAGAATTCGCTTTCATTCGATAATTCGATAATTGCTTACGCATTTTTCCTCCGCTCGGCATAGCACAAACGAGTTTGGCTCTGCTCTCACTTATCGGAAAAATTCAATGATTCAATGATTCAATGATTCGATGATTAATATCTAAAGCTACTGCCACCAACGAACTCGCGCAGGAGTGAGGTTGGCGGTATTTCGCGGTCGTGAATGGTGACGAAATACTGCAAAAATTTGAGCAGGCGGTGCGCTTCGGTGTACTCTTCGCACGACTTTGGCACCTCGGCCAAGATTGGTTCGGCATGGCGTTTGAGCACAGCTAATTCGAACACAAGTGCCGAGTTGAACATGACATCGGCTTGCTCTTCGAACGGGAAGATCCAGCGCTCTTCGCCACGGCGCACACTTGGAGCGCGGGCAATGGTTTCGCGTGCCGAATAGTTGCGGAAGCGATAGTCGCGCACAATGCGGCGCAGCAGTCGCGTGTCGGTGGTCGGAATCCAGTTGTGGTCGTCGAGCGAGATGGTGGTGAGCGTCGAGACATACACTTTGAAAATGGCTTCGCGCGGAATGGAGGCGGTGAGGCACGGATTTAGTGCGTGAATGCCCTCGAGCAGCAGCACATTTTCGGGCTGCAAGCGCATTTTTTCACCACGGTAGTAGCGTTTGCCGTCTTCGAAATTGAAGAAGGGCAGCTCTATCTCTTCGCCATTGAGCAGTTTGCTCAGATGCTCATTCAGTAGTTTCAGATCCAAGGCGTTGATGTCCTCAAAATCCCAATCGCCATTCTCGTCGCGCGGCGTATCTTCGCGGTTCACAAAATAGTTGTCGAGCGACAGCACCAGCGGTTTTATGCCCGATACCATCAGTTGCACCGACAGACGCTTGCTCAGCGTGGTTTTGCCCGACGACGATGGACCAGCAATCAGCACAAAACGCGCGTGGCGTTCGTGAATCATGTCGGCTATTTGCACAATTTTGCGTTCGTGCAGCGCCTCGGCCACTTTTATCATGTTGTAGATGTTTTGCGACTGCGCATGACGGTTGAAATCGCCCACTGTGGCAATGCCCATCAGGCGGTTCCAGCGCACAAATTCGTTGAACACCTCGAACATTTTCGACTGATCTTCGTACTCGGCCAAGCGGTCGGGGTGGCGACGATCGGGAACGCGCAGCAGAATGCCGTTGTCGTAGCTCTCGAGGTCGAACAGGCGAATGTAGCCCGTCGATGGCACAAGCACACCATTATAATAGTCGATGAAATCGCCAATATGCACAAACCGCGCATAAGGCACGCCAAGCGTCTCGAGCAGAATCACCTTGTCCATCTGACCGCGTTGGCGGAACAGTTCGATGACCGTAGGCGTCTGTTTTTCTTCCGAAACGATGGGCAGATCCTCCTCGACAATCTCTTGCATGCGTTTTTTGAGTCGTGCAATGGTTTCGTTGCTCACTTTGTTGTCGCGCCCATTGATGCAGCAGTAGTAGCCGCGGCATATTGGGTGTTCGATGCAGAGTGTGGCGGTCGGGTCGATGTCGTTGAGCGCCTTGGCCATGATGCAACTGAGCGAGCGCATATACACGCGGTAGCCCGATGGCGTGCTGGCGTCGATAAACTCGATGTCTTTTGGCTTGTAGACTACAAAATTGAGGTCTTCGGCCTTGTAGTTTACCCGCGCTGCCATCACGGGATAGTCGAGGTGAATTTTCAGATCGTTGTACACTTCGAGCACCGAAGTGCCGCAACGATAGGTGTGAAATTGGTGGTCGTTTTTGCAAAAAATCTGAACGCTATGTTCCATTTTGGTTGCTATTTGTTCGAGAAAACGATTTTGGCGCAACATTGTATCACTCATTTTCAGCGAGTTGCGCGCCGATGTGGTGTTTTGTTGTTGCTGTTGCAAAAATAGGTATTTTTCGCCAAAAATCTATCGCCTGCCTCAAATATTTTAAGTAAATTTGCAGCGGAAAAAATGCTCGATTTCAGATTGGGGCGGTGAGCCTGTCGAACCGCAGATTTCAAATTAGCGGTATACACAATCAAATGCGGTATTCGTAGTTACCAGTAATTTTCAAATCTTCAAATTTTCAAATGAAAAATAGAAATCGCGCGAAGCGCAACCAGAAATTAGAAACTTTTCCTCGTGGACTCTGACTAACGCGTTCAACTCTTCAACTTTCAACTTATCAACATTTCAACTCATCAACTATAACTTATGGAATTCGGAATTCTTGAAATTCTAACCATCATCGGGTCGGTAGGGCTTTTTCTCTACGGCATGAAGATGATGAGCGAAGGCTTGCAAAAGGCTGCTGGCGACAAACTTCGCAACATCTTGACTATGATGACCAACAACCGCTTTGTTGGCGCGCTCATGGGCATCATCATCACAGCGCTGGTGCAGAGCTCGTCGGCCACCACGGTGATGATAGTCAGTTTCGTAAACGCTGGTCTGCTATCGCTAGGGCAGAGCATGGCGGTGATAATGGGCGCGAATGTGGGCACAACGCTCACGGCGTGGATTATCTCGCTATTTGGTTTCAAAATGGACATTGCGACATTTGCAATTCCGCTCGTCGGATTTGGAGTGCCGCTTCTTTTTTGCAAGAAAAACAGCCTGAAAAGTTGGGGCGAGTTCCTCATCGGTTTTGCGCTGCTGTTCTTGGGTCTCGATTTTCTGAATAAATCGGTGCCGGACCTTCAGGCGCACCCCGAAGTGTTTGCCGTGCTGCAAAACTACACCGACATGGGCTACCTTTCGGTGCTGCTGTTTGCGTTCATCGGCATGTTGCTGACAATGGTGGTGCAAGCATCGAGTGCTACCTTTGCCATCGCGCTCATCATGTGTAGCAAAGGCTGGATTTCGTTCGATATTGCGGCGGCGCTGGTGCTTGGCGGCAACATTGGAACTTGTGTCACACCAGTTTTGGCATCAATCTCGGGAAATATCTGGGCAAAACGCGCTGCCGCAGGACATCTGCTGTTCAATGTGCTTGGCTCCATTTGGGCATTGGCGCTCTATTATCCTTTCATGAAGTTGATTGGTGTGATATCGGTAGCCTGCGCTGGCGATCCCAATGCGCTGCAAGCCTTTGCCGAGAGCCACGATCCTGCGCTGATAAATCAACTGAACAACGGCACGCTCGATCTTAGCGATCCCCAAAATGCTGCATTAGCCAAACAATTCGCCGACATGCAGTATTGGGTTTCGTTCGGTTTGTCGATGTTCCACACTGTGTTCAATGTCATCAACATCTGCATAATGATCTGGTTTACAAAACTTTATGTAGTGATAGTGACAAAACTGCTGCCTAGCAAACCAAATCAGGAGGACGAGGACGAATCGCATCTTACATTCATCTCGTCGGGTATGCTCTCCACGGCCGAACTTTCTATTCTGCAAGCTCACAAAGAGATTGTGGTTTACAGTCAGCGCACGCAGCGCATGCTCGGACTTGTGCGCAAACTCTACCACGAGACCAACGAGGCGGAATTTGTAAAACAGTTCTCGCGTATTCAGAAATATGAAAACATCAGCGACCGCATGGAGGTGGAAATCGCTACTTACCTGACCAAAGTGTCGGACGGCCGCTTGAGTGACGAGTCGAAACACCAAGTGCAAGTGAGTCTGCGCGTAATCAGCGAGATAGAGAGCGTGGCCGACAGCTGCTACAATCTGTCGCGCACCATTCAGCGCCGCAACGATGGGCATATCAACTTCACCGAAGAGCTGAATGGCAATGTGGAATTGATGCTGAATCTGCTCGAAAGTGCCACGGCGCAAATGATTGTGGCGTTGGAGTCGAATCCGTTGCAGATAGCCGATGTTAATCGCACGCAAAATCTTGAAAATGAGATAAATAACTATCGTAACCAACTGAAGACGCAGAACATCTTAGATGTGAACGACGGCAAATATCCGTACGAAACCAGCGTTGTCTACATGGACATGATAGTGGAATGCGAAAAGATGGGCGATTACATTGTGAATGTGGTCGAAGCTTTGGCCGACGCCAAACTCTACGCTATTGCGCAGAAATGAGTAAAGAGTAAAGAGTAAAGACAAAAGACTTTTAATTAACTAATTGTCTAATTTTCAATTATTTAATTAGAAAAAAACAGGACGCACTCGGTGCGTCCCTATAAACCTCGAAACAGAATTTGCGTGAGCAATTTCGAGAAACTTAGAAACTCTTTCAACTAGAAATTTGAAATTTGAAATCTGAAATTTCATGAGTACCGAAGAGCAATTTGATAAAATCACGGCGGAGTGCCGCAAAATCTACATTTTGAAGATGAAGGATTACGGTCCTTCGTGGCGCATCATGCGACCGCAGACGGTGAATGACCAACTGTTCATCAAAGCCAAGCGCATTCGCACCATCGAGACCACGGGCGAAAACCGCGTGGGCGACAGCATCGAGGGCGAGTTGATGGCCATTGTGAACTATGCCATCATTGGCTTGATTCAGTTGGAGTGTCATTTTGGCGATTCGGTGGACATGAGCCGCGAGCGCGCACTCGAACTCTACGACAAATATCTGCTGCGGGCGCGCACACTCATGCTCGATAAAAACCACGACTATGGCGAGGCGTGGCGCGATATGGCATCGACGTCGCTCACCGACATCATTCTCACAAAGATAAATCGGAACAAATCAATTGCTGCGCACGATGAAAAGACGCTGATTTCGGAAGGCAGCGATGGCAACTATTTCGACATGATAAATTACGCCGTGTTTGCGCTCATTCAGTTGCGCGAAAAACAAAATTCTGGAAATGACTAACGAGACGAAAAATTGCATTTGGCGTTGGACGGGCTTTGCGTGCCGCATCATTTTCGGTGCGTTGTTCATCTTTTCGGGCTTCGTCAAGGCCATCGATCCGCTTGGATTTTCGTACAAAATGCACGACTATTTGGAGGTATGGAATCTGACGCAGTTCGATCCGCTAACGCTTGTTGGCGCCATCGGCATGTCGGCACTCGAATTTGCCATTGGCTGCTGCATCTTGTTCGGCATTCGTCTGCGCGAGGCGGCTTGGGTTGGACTGGCGTTCATGCTTTTCTACACGCCGCTCACACTGTGGATTGCTATTGAAAATCCCGTGTCGGACTGCGGCTGTTTTGGCGACGCTATCGTCATCACCAACTGGCAAACATTCTGGAAAAATGCCATTCTGCTCACGCTTGCCATCATCATTCTGAAGACTGAAAAACTGCAACATTCACACCTTTCGCCGCTGCCAAGTTGGTTGCTGGTGGGCGCGTTCTTTGCCGTTTCGGTGGCGCTGTCGCTCTATTGCCTGCGTTATCTGCCAATCATCGATTTTCGTCCGTACAAAATCGGTGCAAACATTAGCGAAGGCATGACCATTCCCGAAGGGGCGGAGACGGATGTGTACGAAACCACCTACACCTATGTGCACGATGGCGTGGAACAGCAATTTTCGCAAGCGGAATTTATCAAATCGCCCTATTTGTGGGAGGATAGCACTTGGCATTTCGTAACGCAAGAGAGCAAACTTGTGCGCAAAGGCTACACACCGCCAATTCACGATTTTGTGCTTACTACGCGCGATGGCGACGACATCACAGCCGATGTTTTGACCGATGAAGGTCCAGTATACCTTATTATAATGTACGATTTGGAGAAGACCGACACCGCACACCTCGATGCGCTGCGCCAACTATACGCCGCACGCACTGCCGAAGGGTCAAAATTCTACGCGCTCACTGCCTCGTACGATGAATTGATCGATCGTTTTGTGGAGCAAACGCAACTGCCGTTCGACTTCTGCACTGCCGATCCAATAATGCTAAAAACAGTGGTTCGCGCCAATCCTGGCATTGTGGTTTTGAAGAATGGCACGGTAATTGATAAGTTTAGTCACGCGAGAATACCGCAATAAGAATAAAATTGTTTAATTGTCTAATTTTCAATTATTTAATTAGACTATGACTTTTGACGATGACTATGACTTTCGGTAAACGAGACTAACTGCAAATTATCAACACGGACGCATGCGGTGCGTCCCTACAAACCAGAAATTAGAAATTATTAAACCATCAACTAATCAACTGATTAACTAATCAACCAACATAAGGAAATGAGAAAAAACATTGTCGCAGGCAACTGGAAAATGAACAAGACCCTGCAAGAAGGTGTAGCTTTGGCTACGGAACTGAAAAACATTTTGGCTGATGCCCGCCCCAACTGCGAGGTGATTATTGGCACGCCATTCATTCATTTGGCCACAGTGGCAGAACTTGTGAAAGGTTCGTGCATTAAGGTGGCTGCCGAAAACTGCGCCGACAAAGAGTCGGGCGCCTACACGGGCGAAGTTTCGGCTGCTATGGTGGCATCGACTGGTGCTGAATACTGCATCATCGGTCACAGCGAGCGCCGTGCTTACTATCACGAGACTTACGACATTTTGCGCGAGAAAGTGCAACTTGCCTTGGCTCATGGCTTGAAACCAATCTTCTGCATTGGCGAGGTGAAAGAGGAACGCGAAGCAGGCAAACAAAACGAAGTTGTAAAAGCGCAGTTGGAAGGCTCGCTTTTCAATCTTTCGGCCGAAGATTTTGGGAAAATTGTGCTGGCCTACGAACCCGTTTGGGCCATTGGCACAGGATTGACCGCTACACCAGAGCAGGCTCAAGAAATTCACGCTTACATTCGTTCGCTGGTAGCCGCTAAATACGGCAAACAGGTGGCTGAAGACTGCACCATTCTCTACGGTGGCAGTTGCAAAGGCAGCAATGCGCGCGGACTTTTTGCCAATCCCGACATCGATGGCGGTCTGATTGGTGGCGCATCGCTTAAAGCCCCCGATTTCAAAGAGATTATCGACGCTTTTTGATTTCTAAGAACAGAGAAAATAGCAAGCGGCTTTCGAACTGAGTTTGAGAGTCGCTTTTTTGTTTTGAAAAGTTTGCCCATTCCAAAATAAAGCGTTACTTTTGCTGACGATATGCTGACAATAACCAGCGGTTTATTTCCAAGAATTTTCCGAACAAAATAAAAACTTGTAATGCATACTGAAAAAACGGAACAGAGAGTTGCTGTAATTGCAGGTGCAGGACCCGCGGGGCTTACTGCTGCATACGAATTGCTGCGACAGACCGACATACATCCCATTATTCTCGAATCTACCGATGCTATCGGTGGTATTTCGCAGACGGTTCAATATCACGGTAACCGTATGGATATTGGTGGGCACCGCTTTTTCTCAAAGAGTGAAGAGGTGACGCAGTGGTGGAACAATATCATGCCACTGCAAGATGCTCCAGCAAAAGATGCTAAGTTACTGAATATCAGTGATTCTGATGATGGTAAAGAGCCTTCTTCTGCTCCTCAACACGACCCTGAGAAGGTAGACCGTGTGATGCTTCTCCGCAATCGGGTAAGCCGTATTTTCTTCCTTCGTAAGTTCTTTGATTATCCCATCTCGATGAAGAAAGATACTTTCTTCAATATGGGATTTACCAATACTATGCGTGCGGGTTTTGGGTATCTATGGTCGTGTATACACAAACTGCCTGAGACCTCTCTTGAAAACTTCTATATCAATCGGTTTGGTCGTCCGCTCTATGAGATGTTCTTTGAGGGGTACACTGAGAAAGTATGGGGTGTGCATCCTTCCAAGTTAGGGGCAGATTGGGGTAGTCAGCGTGTCAAGGGATTGAGTGTACTGTCTGTACTGAAGGATATGTTCCAACGGGCATTGGGCATCCACTCTAAGCATGTAGAGACCTCTCTCATTGAGCAGTTTATCTATCCTAAATACGGACCTGGTCAGTTATGGGAAACTGTTGCAGACGATATTCGTAAGCAGGGAGGGGAGATATACCTTCAGCATGAGGTTGTTCGTCTTAATGTAGAGAATAACCAGGTAGTCTCTGTAGTTGCCCGCAATGCCGATGGCACGGAGCAGACTTTTGCTTGTGACTATTTCCTCTCTACTATGCCTATCAAGGAC
>CAVHRT010000064.1:0-10228 GCA_963638355.1 Flexilinea sp.
TTTGCTGGTCTTGGTTTTCACCCTGTTTGTCTTGCGTTTCCATCAGATTGAGAACCTCACTTGGCACATTTTTACCATATAATAGAAGTTTGCTGGTAGAAACGCTGATGTCAGGTCCGTAACTTCCAGCAGTGGTCGAAGCGTACGATACGCTTTCGGTGTGCGATTTTGGCGAACCGCCCGACACCGAATAGGTCTTGTACAGATACGATGGGTTCGAAATGGCTGCAACTTTTTCGTGTTCGTTTATCATGATCACATTGGCCCAATCTTTTATGGCGCGGTTGTAGCCAGCCACCGAGTCCGATTGCGTGGCATTCACGCCCTCTGGATCGACATAGGCATATTGATTGTAACAGCCAAATTTATCGTCGCCAGCAGGCACAAGCGAGTAGTAAACACGTTTTTTCTGCAGGTTGGCGTTCTTTTGCGCAGTCTCTTTGTCGACGCACTGAATCAGTTTGTTACGCTCTTGCGCAAGGTTTGGTATTACCGAAGTCAAGATGTGCTCTTGCGTGTAGACAAAATCGGCAGAGCGACCAAAGCTGAAGAATACTTTTTGTGCAATGACAAGGTAGTAGGGCTGACCATCGGCGCCATACGCTTTGGCTACCAGTTTCATTGTCCCATCTTCTATCTGTTGCTTCATGGCGGTGTAGTAGAGCGAGTCTATCACTACCATGCCGTGACCGATGGTGTGGTAAATGTTGTTGGTCTTGCCAATGTAGACATCGGCACCAGCGCCCACATGGTAAGTGTCGCTGCCAGTGCTTATCTGGTCGGTGACGGTGTGCGTGTCGCTATACGACCATTTCCAATTGCCATCGAAAACTATTGGAACGGTAAAGCCTGTCGACGAACTTGTGCTGATAACTTCGCCTGTGAATACCGAGCCGCCAACAATTGCTCCCGCAACGCCTGTGTAGTTCGATCCCCAATCGAAATTGAGTTTTACGCCAAAATTTACCGATAGCGAGTAGTTGTCACTCACGGTGTAACTAGAGCCTGATGCCAAGGTAGCAAAACTCTCAGCTCCTGGTGGGTCGCGCAGAATGTCGTACAGCGTGATGCCAGCGTAGGTTTTGCCTATGGAATTGGTGCCATCGGTGCGGTCGGCAAACACAAACACATCGAGCGGATCGCTCTGAATATATTCGCCCTGATATTCTACCGAAACTTGAATGGAGCGTGCGGCATCGTCGCCAAGACGTGTGTAAGTGGGGTAGTCGGCGCGCAAAATGGTTTGCATTTCGCCATTTTCGTCGAGCGTGCCTGTAATCACTTCAGTCTGCGAGTGCATGCCGTTGTACACGCGCACATCGCCGCCATGCAGCATCACCTGCTCGTGCGAACCGAGCGAACTGTTGGCGTTGTAGTAATAATCCTCGTGTGCCGAAATTTGCATCACATATTCGCCTTCGGTAAATATCGGTTTGCCGAAGAGATATTCGTAAGTGCCATCGGCATTTTTGTTGACTAATCTTATGGTGGTCTGTATGCTGTCGAAGTGCGTCAGGTTGATTTTTTCTACGCCCAGATAGTCGAGTGCCATGCCGTATTGCACTTGCTTCAGCGTGATGGTCACAGGGCTGTGGTAGATGTAGCAGAAAGTGTCGTTGTAAGCCACTGGAATGCTATTCACCGTGTTGGTTTTGCTCTCGAGCTTGTTGGTTAAATCTATCACTGGCATGCCCGAATTGCCGTTCAACAACGTGCTGTAGCCTTGTGCTGTGAGCTGCGTGAGTTTGTATTTCACTGGGAAAAGGTCGACGAAGAACTCGCCCGTCTTGTTGTCGGGGTGAATGAGTATGCGTTTGCGCTGATAGGTTACCGCTGTGTTGTTGTCGGCCACTGCGTGCGTTACCACGGTGTCGCGCTCTTCGCGAGTTTTGTCGTTGCGGTCGTAGAAAATCTGCGCCACATTGTCGCCTTCGAGTTCAAGCACCATCAGCAGACTGTCGCCAAGGTTGTTTTGGCTGAGCGATGCGCCAAGCGGTTTCATGCCTTGATCGTTACCGCCTGCAATGCGTCCAACGAGTCGTACTTTGGTCTCGTCCCACATGCGCAGACCGTCCATGTTGTTGGTTGGCGTGAAGGTGCGGTTGTCATCAACCACAAAATATCCGTCGTTGAAGAATGTGTGACCATCCATCACCACTTGCACGGTGATTGGTGCTTTGGGTACTTCGAAATCGAAATTACCCGAGGCATTTGTCTCGACCAGCGCGCCCGAAGCGTCGGTGGCAAGCACATCGTTCACTTTGAAGTGCGCGCCTTTCACTGGAATGGTCGATTGATCGTAGAGCACGCGACCCGTAAAGCGCACGGCCGATGTGTTCACAAAGTCGATGCTAGTGGCCATGGGGCGTTGCTCGTCGAGCGAAATGCTAGCCGACGATGCCGATGTGCCGTTGTAGGTGAATGTGCCGTGTTCCGATGTGGGCGTAACATTCAGCGATGTGCCACCAGCAAACGGAATGCCGCCAATGGCGTATTCGCCTGTTTCGCTGCTCACGGCTTTGTAGTTGAGCATGGTGCTAGCAGGTGCGTCGGTGGTCGATATCTCGTTGACTGTCAGATCGTTACGGTTTACATCGTTCAGTGTTTGTTGCGCTTGGTTCGGCACAATGTATGTTTTTTCGCCGTTTATTTTCAGCTCAGGCACATTGTCGAACGTGTAGTAGATCTCCAAATCGTCTTCTTTGCCCGAAAGATAGGTGTGCGTGGTGTTTTGTATCTCTTTGGCGGTGAGCGCGCGGCTCCACATGCGGAACTCGTCGATGCCAATCAGCGAGGTTACGTCCATAAAGCGAATTTTGCCGCTGTTCAGCACTTTTGCGGTGCTTTTGGCTGCGCCAACGCGTTTCGTGTCGCGATAGAGGGTTACTGAATCTGTCTTTTCATCATAAACTACTGCTATCGCAACCCACTCGTTATCAGGCAGATCGGTGGTATCGTTGATGGTCGTCATGCCATATTTCATCGATAGGCGATTGCCCGTAAGAATCAGTCCTACGCCATTTTCAATGCCAGTCATGCCGCGGCGGAACGACGAGAAAACTAAGTGATTTTCGTAATCTTTGCCTTGGGGCACTTTCACCAGCATTTGGAAGGTGCGATTGCCGCGCCATTCCACTTCGTCGTTGGTGCAGTACTCGTTCGAATTGCTTTCGCTTCGGTAGAGATAGCCGCGCGTGGTGCCGCCGGGCGTGCCAACGGCTTCGACTGTTACATCGGCATTGCCTGTGCCGTTGGGGTAGGTTATTCTGCCTTCGATGCTGCCCACGCTCGAGAGCCAACCGTAAGCCGTGGCGGTGTCGGTGTAGGTGTCGCCGTTGCAGTTGTACGAGCAGACTATTTGGTACTGATAGTGATGTCCAGCCGAACTTGTCTTGTCTTGATAATAATTTTCGCCAACCACTGTGGTCAAATCTTGCCAAGTCGTTTCGGCATCGCTCACATCGCGGCGCGCAATGCTGTAACTGTCAATCGCGCCCAAAGTCTGATCCCATTTCAGGAAAACATAGTCGGGATAGTAGCCTTTCGATGCGTTGAACGAAGCAATGCTGGCGGCTTCGGTGTAGTAGAGGTCTTCGCCAGTAATCGAATACCATTTTTTGTCGTTATTTTTCAGCAGACAATTCGAGTCGTCCATCTGAATTTCGTAGGTGTATTTTGCGCACGAAACTTCGGCTTTCACGCTCACTGTGCAGGTGTATGAGCCATCGCTCTGTTTCACAAATTCGCCTGCCGACACAAGTCGTGTGGTGGTGTCGTATGCGCCATTGGCCAGCACAATGCGACGCAATGTGAGTTCAGCGGCATTGTTCCAGAAATTTTTGCCATCTTCTTTTTGAGTGCGCAGCGTGATGTTCACATTATGTGTGTCGCTGAAGTCGTCGGCTTTGGCAAATGTGCAGCCCGATTGGTCGAGCGTGAGCAGTTTTGCCTGTTTCTGAATGCTATCGGTGCGCACCCAGTCGTGGCCAGTTGCACCCCAATTGACGGTGCTGGCGCGCTGTACGCGGTAGTAAACTGGCAGCGAAGCATCTTTCGTGTTGGTGTATGCCGCCTCCACCGAGTCGATGTATTCGTAATCGGCAACGCCTTTTTCTATCGAAATCAGCGTCAATGTTTCGGCTGTCGTAAAGTCGCGGTCGTAGGCGCGCTGCACTTGAAACATGTCGGTAGTCAAAATATCTTCGGCATCGGGATATTTTATTGACCATTTCAGTTGCGTGTAGCGTGCATCGGTTGTGCCATCGGCGCGCGTGTAGTCCGATACTTTGAAATCGTAAATTTTGTGGAACGCAGGAATATAAATCGTGCTCGATTTCACCTCGCTATAGGTGCCGTCTTCGCGTTTCACATCGAAAATGGCATAGAACGATTGTTGCACCGAGTCGCAAGTGGCCACCAGCATGCTGCCCGAACGGTCGGTCGATGTTACTTTTGTGCCTTTGTTGCCTACAAGCACAGGCGTGTAACTCTTCGGCTCTTGATAGACCACATACGGCACCATCACTTGTCCGAAACCGCGGTTACCATTTTCGCTCACGCTGTAGAACACTGCGTTGTAGAGCATTGGCGATTGCGGCGTCGACTGCTCGTAAGAACCTAAGTTCCAGTCGCGTGTCCATGTTCTGCCTGTTTTGCGTGTGTCCACTACGTGGGCATTTATCTGGTATGTTTTTCCGTCGAATGTGGCCGATGGATACCAGTCGAACTCCAAGTAGGCGGGGCGATCGCTCTGACCAGTGCGCGACAGATAACCTTCCCATGCATCGTTCGCAGAAAGTGTCTTTTTGTTTCCGTCCGTTGGATTGGTTATCACTATGGTGCCGTCGAGTGCCCTTACCCAAGCCCATCCGCGATAGTCGTTGTCGGTGTTCCTGCTGTTGTCGCCATTGAAGTTCAGCACATTGTAGGTTTGGTCGCCCACTTTGGCTTGCACAAACGATGAGTTGATAGCCCAGTGATTGTGGATTGAACCACTAGCAAACACCAGCACTTTCACATGCACCTTGCCCGAACCTAGCGAGTAGGCCGAGAAGTTTCGACTCTCCTCGAACCAAGTGTTGTCGGCCATCACCGATGTAGCCATCAGCAACGCACCAATGGCCAAAAGAAGTTTGTGTTTCATACTCTGTAGGTATTTCTAGTTTGAAAAGTTTCTAATCGTTTCTTGCGCTTTGCGCTGTTTCTATTGTTTTATTTGAAGATTTGAAAATTTGAAGATTGCGCATTGTCCATTTTGGATGCGCACTACTAAACTAAAAAGACTGTTAAAATGCTGATTTATAGCTTTTTGTTTTGATTTTGTAGATGATTTATAAACGGCAAAGTTACTAATTTTCTTTCAAAATAAAGGATTTGTGGCAAAAATTATGCCGAAAATGATTTTTTTGTCGATAAAGGGCTAACTTGAAACCTGAAACTTGTAACTTGCTTTCTTACAAAAATTGTCAATTGTCAATTGTCAATTGTCAACTGAAAAAAAATTACTACCTTTGCACCCGTTATCAATCGAGCGTTTGCGCATTCGGTTGAACGCGTTTTCACAACGGGGAAACATCAAATTTTCGGCAAAAGTACACCACCGAATTTTTTTCGCAATGTACTTTTGTTGCTTTTATTTTTTTTTGAAAAACGCCAATTCGCGCATTTTTTTGAGATGAAGAAAATTCTCGGCATGGGCAATGCCCTTGTGGACATTCTGATGAGGCTTCGGTCCGACGACCTGCTGCAGCAACTCGACCTTCCAAAGGGCAGTATGCAGTTGATCGACGAGTCTAAAATGCGCGAAATTCAGGACGCTACGCTGCTACTCGGTCAGCATGTGGTTACGGGCGGCTCGGCATCGAACGCCATCTCGGGCTTGGCGCGGTTGGGCGTGGATGTGGGTTTCATCGGCAAGGTGGGCTGCGATAGCATTGGCGATTTTTTTCGTGTCGATTCGTTCGAAAATGGCGTTCTCACCTATCTGATGGGCTCCAAACTGCCATCGGGTCGCTGCCATGTGCTTATCTCGCCCGACAGCGAACGCACCATGTGCACCTATCTTGGAGCTGCTAGTTGCTTGGCTGCCGACGATCTGAAACTTGCCATGTTTCGCGATTTCGATGTGCTGCACATCGAGGGCTATATGGTCGAAAGCCACGACTTGATGCTGCGTGCGGCGCAACTCGCTCGGCGCGCTGGACTCGAAATCTCGCTCGATCTTGCCAGCTACAATGTGGTTGATGCCGAGCGCGAATTCTTGCGCGACTACACCACAAAATATGTCGATATTGTCTTTGCCAACGAGGAGGAGGCGTATGCTTTCACGGGCAAAAATGCCGAAGAAGCAGCTCTCGAAATCGGTCAGATGTGCCGCATTGCGGTGGTGAAGGTGGGCAAACGCGGTTCGTTTGTGGTTTCGGGTAGCGAGTTCCACCAAATTCCTGCTGCCAAGGTGGCGTGCATCGACTCTACGGGCGCGGGCGACCTTTACGCTGCGGGTTTTCTCTACGGTTATGCGCGCGGTCTCTCGCTCGATAAATGTGCGCGCATCGGCACCATTTGCGCTGGACATGTCATCACCTTTGTCGGTGCCAAAATGGACGACCGCACATGGCAGTCAATCAACGCCATTGTCGGGAATTTCTAAATTTTCGAGAGCAAACGAAAACTTGTTTTTAGCTTGAAAATACAAAAAAGGCGGTCAATTCTTCGGAATTGTTCGCCTTTTTCGCGGAAGGTGGGGGATTCGAACCCCCGGTACGGTAACCCGTACGGCAGTTTAGCAAACTGCTGGTTTCAGCCACTCACCCAACCTTCCAATGGTGGAGCGTTTGCTGCTACCAAAAATGCGGTGCAAAATTACTACATTTTTTCAATCTCACAAAATTTTTTCGCCTAAACTTATCGCAAAATAACTAATTTGCTGATTATCAGTGTGGATTTTTGAGGATTTTGTTACAAAAATGGTGTTATGTATGTTGGCGCTATCATCTTATTTCGTGAAAATTTTTGCATAGTGGTAAGGCACTGATTATTATTCAATTACGCAAACATTTGCAGCTGACCGCAAAATGTTTGGCATGCCGTCCTGCTACTTGCTACTAAAAGAAAAAATTGCTATCTTTACGCAATGTTTTTCAACGCAACAATCGAATGCAACGCAAGCGACATAATATTCTCATAATCAGTGTTTTAGCGGTGTTGGCTATTGGCGTAGCAGGCGCAGCGTGGCTCTGGTCGAGCGAGTTTCGTGCGGCTTTCACGGTGGCTGATGGGCAAAATCCTAACCTCTATGTGCGGCAAGGCATGACGCTCGACGATGTGTGCGAGGCACTAGAGCAGGGCGGTTTTACCGAAAATGCCGCGCATTTTCGTCGTTACATGCTGCGCAAACACTACGATGGGCGCATCAAAGCGGGCTGCTATCGCATTACTGATGGCATGACAAACCGCACGCTGGCGCAGCATCTCATTTTTTGCATGCAAGAACCTATTCGTCTGAAATTCAATAACATACGTCTGAAATCGGAACTTGCGGTGCGGCTCAGTCATCAGTTGATGCTCGACTCTGCCACCATTGCGCAATGCCTCGATAGTACTGATTTTTTGGCGAAATATGATGTTACACCACCCACTGCGCTCACGCTTTTCATTCCGAACACCTACGAGGTTTATTGGAACATCACGATCGACGGACTTTTTGCCCGCATGAAGCGCGAATACGATGTCTTCTGGAACGAACAACGCCGTGCGCAGGCTCAAGCCGCGCGCCTCACGCCCACCGAGGTGATGATTTTGGCATCGATCATCGACGAAGAGACCAATGTGGCGGCCGATAAACCGATCATCGCGGGACTTTATCTTAACCGTTTGCGCCGTGGAATGCCGTTGCAGGCCTGTCCTACGGTGAAATATGCGCTCGGCGACTTCACGCTCACGCGCGTGCTCGACGAACATACCAAAATCGATTCGCCGTACAACACCTACAAATATCGTGGTTTGCCGCCCGGACCCATTCGCATGCCGAGCATCGCGGCCATCGAGGCGGTGCTGCACTACACGCCGAGCAACTACATCTACATGTGTGCATCGGACAAGATGGACGGATCGCACAATTTTGCAGCCACGCTCGCTCAGCACAATCGCAACGCACAACTCTATCATCGCGCCTATCAACAGTGGAAAAAGAAGAAAAGTTTATAGGTTAGAGGTTAGAGTTGATAGGTTAGAGTTTAGAGGGGAAAGGCTTAACTGCGGAAAGTTGTGGATGCCGCGGTTCGACAGGCTCACCGCCCCAATCTGAAATCTGAAATTTGAAATCTGAAATATATTGAATCATGAAAATCCTAATCGCTACTGAAAAACCATTCGCTGCCGCTGCCGTCGAGGGTATGCGCGAAATTGTTGAGAAGGCGGGTCTTGAACTTGCTTTGCTCGAAAAATACACCGACCGTCAGCAACTGCTCGACGCTGTGGCCGATGCCGAAGGTCTGATTGTTCGCTCCGACAAGGTTACTGCCGAAGTTGTGGAACACGCTCCAAAACTGAAAATCGTGGTGCGCGCGGGCGCTGGCTACGACAATATCGACCTTGCGGCTTGCTCGGCGCGCGGCATTGTGGCAATGAACACGCCCGGACAAAACTCTAACGCTGTGGCAGAACTCGCCATCGGCTTGATGATCTACATGGCGCGCAACAATTTCCGCCCAGGCACAGGTTCCGAGCTGAAAGGCAAGACGCTCGGCATTCAGGCCTATGGCAATGTGGGACGACTTGTTGCTAAGTTGGCGCAAGGCTTTGGCATGCGCGTGCTGGCGTTCGATCCGTTTGTCCCAGCTGAAAAAATGTCGGCCGAAGGCGTTACGCCCGTTGCCGATCTGAACGAACTCTATCGCCAATCGAACTATGTCTCGCTGCACATTCCAGCCAACGAGCAGACAAAAAAATCGATCAATTACAGCCTGATGAGCTTGATGCCGAAAGGTGCTTGTCTGGTGAATACCGCTCGCAAAGAGGTGATCGATGAAGCCGATTTGGCGCGTATTTTGGAGGAGCGTCCCGACTTCAGATATGTGGCCGATGTTGCGCCCGAATCGTATGCCGAACTGCGCGAGAAATTCGATGCACGCATTTTTGCTACGCCTAAAAAGATGGGTGCCGAAACCGCCGAAGCCAACATCAACGCTGGTCTTGCCGCCGCTCGCCAAGCCGTCGGCTACCTGAAAGAGGGCATCGATCGTTTTCGTGTGAACTGAGAAGAGTTCATAAAGTTTGAAAGTTTATAAAGTGGGCGCACTGCAAACTTTGAAACGATTTCAAACAGCTAGAAACTTAAAAATTAGAAACCAAAAATCTCGTTTGTTTTGGAACAAAACAACGTTCCCCCTGTCGTCCTGCGCTACAAAGCCTATTTGTCGTTGGAGCGTTCGCTGGCGGCCAACACCATCGAGGCCTACCTGCGCGATGTGGCGTTGCTGTTCGACTACCTCGACGAGCAGAAAATCGACTACCTGAAGGCTACGCTTGCCGATTTCGAGGCGTTTGTGGCCCTGCTTGGCAGTCTTGGCTTGCACGCACGGTCGCAAGCGAGGGTGGTTTCAGGCGTGAAATCGTTTTATAAGTTCCTGATTTACAGCCGAGAACTGGAATCTGATCCTACTGAACTTTTGCAGATGCCCACGCTGCCGCGCTATCTGCCCGAGGTGCTTTCGGTGGAAGAAATCGAGCGCATTTTGAACGCCATCGACCTTTCAAAACCCGATGGTCATCGCAATCGCGCCATTGTGGAGACGCTCTACGGATCGGGCTTGCGCGTGTCGGAACTGGTCAATTTGCGCCTGTCGAATATCGATTTTGAACAGCAGTTTATGCGCGTCGAAGGCAAGGGTAGCAAACAACGCCTTGTGCCGCTGTCGGAGCCTGCCACGCACGCCATCAAACTGTGGTTGCTCGATCGCAATCTGTTGAAAATTCAGCATGGTCAGGAAGATTTTGTCTTTCTTAATCGTCGTGGACATCAGCTCACACGCAATATGATCTTCTTGATAGTCAAGCAGTTGGCTGCCGATGCTGGCGTGGAAAAAAACATTTCGCCGCACACATTTCGTCATTCGTTTGCCACGCATTTGCTCGAGGGCGGTGCCAATTTGCGCGCCATTCAGGAGATGCTCGGTCACGAGAGCATAATCACCACCGAAATCTACACGCACATGGACATGACTTTCCT
>CAVHRT010000065.1:0-10109 GCA_963638355.1 Flexilinea sp.
GGTCTCAAACACCAGTGGAGCAATCCATCCCGGTTCGATCCCGGGTCTGGGTACGCAAAAAGAAAACGACTTTCAAACACTGTTTGAAGGTCGTTTTTTATTTCTAGATCAGCGGAAATTCCTACCTCTTCAAATCGAACATATAGGCGACTGAAAAGTTGAGTTCGCCCATCATGATGCGCTTTTTGGTGTTCGTTGGCAACGTAAACGTCCAGTTGTAATCGCTCTTGGCGAGGTTGTTGAAGCCCTGATGATAACCAATGGAGAAAGAATAGTTGCGGTATTTTGCGCGCAGACCAACCTCCGCGCCAATCTCGAAACGATAGAGGCGTCCCTCGTTTTTGCTGCCAAAAATCTTGTCTTCCATCAGCCCAACAGGCTTTTGCCATTCGGTATCTTCCCAAGCAATGTCCTTGCCGTGCAGTCCGACATTGAACGACGGACCAAAATAGAGCGCGAGTGTCCATTTTTTGAACGGAAAATTGACATAAGCATGCACTGGGATGTTCAGAAAATAGAGTTGGCGTTTGAATATGTGCGCCGTGTCGAGACCATTTTTTTCGGCCAGACGCAGATTGTACTTTGTGGTGCGCAGGTTGTATGTGGCAGCCGCCTCAATGCCCCAACGATTGGTGATGTCGTAGTCGAACAGCACGCCAACCAAGAAACCCGAGCCGGGCTTCGCTCCAAAATCTACCAAATCGTTGGTGGTGCTGTTGAAACCAAACGACAGTTGATAGCCAGCCACACCGCCCAAGCGTTGCGCCTGTGCCGCCACCACGCCCAGAACAAACATTGCTATCAACAAAAATCGTTTCATCTCGTTATCTTATTGAATATCAATCAGTTAATAACACCATCGCCAACAATCTCCAAATCGAAAATGAGTGTGGAATAAGGCGGAATAATAAAGTTGCCATCATCGTCGGTGGTGCCATCGGAGCCGTAGCCGAGCGAATACGGAATGTAGATGCGCCAACGATTGCCATCTTGCATCATGCAGAGAATTTCTTGCCAACCCGACACCAAATTGCCCACATAGAGCCACTCTTCGCTGCCCGAATCGAACTCGGTGCCATCGACCAACCAACCTTTGTAATTGACGCAAACATACGAGGTTGGTTTTGGCGTGTAGCCCGTGTGATAAGTCGGCGCCAACTTGCGATAAAGCACGCCCGAAGGCGAAGTCTTATAGACATCGGCACTATCGGTCTGAACGCGCGTAATAAGGTCAGCATTCACAGATTTCCAAACTTTGAAATCGTTTTTGGAACAACTGCAAAGCACCAGCACCGCAAAAAATATGGGAAAAATCTTCTTCAAGAAAAAGTCTCTTTTTTCGAACTGCAAAGATAATAATTTTCTCGCAAAAATTGTGCAATCTCACTAAATCGCAGCATTTGGCACGAGCAAACGCAGTAAGTGGTCGACCAACGGCGGCAAAACAACGAGCCAAAGCGTAAGCGAAACAATCAGTCGACCGCGCATTTTTTTGTCGACCTCGACCAGATGATCGACGCCGCTAAGCACGATAAAATAGTTGCAAACGGCCAAGAAATAGAGGAATTCGGCCGAAGTGAACGCCAGTAGCCAATAGATCAAAAATACAGGTAGCACGCCGAACGCCACAAGCATTGCAATGGTCTGTTTGTCGACATCGACGCTGAAAAAACGCTGAGCCAACCATGGCAAAAATCGCAGCGAGAGCCACCAAGTGATCATCAGACTGAAAAATCGGAAAAATGCCGCCAAAAGTGCCAACGGCAGCGATGTATCAATCCAAGAGCCGACAAATTTCAAGAAAACTGTGATGCCAACGAAAAAGTAGAAAAACTGCGCCACTTGACGCTCTTCGAGCGACGCCACAACCGTCCACGCTGCAGCAGGTTTGCGCAACATGCGAAAAGCGAGCCGAAAATTGCGCAGCAAAAAATTCCAAATATCAATAAAAAATTGTTTCATATCAAAGATTGGCTTTGTTTTTGAGCCATGCTATTTCGTCGGCCCAGCGCGATTCATCGGGCGTTTCGAGGATCAGTGGAATACCATCGAAGCGAGCATCGGCAGCAATCATCTCGAAAAGCGTGTTGCCAATCAGCCCCAAACCAAGCGACTCGTGCCTATCGACGCGCGATGCGAGTGCTTTTTTGGAGTCGTTGATGTGCATTCCGCGCAGATATTTGAAGCCGATCACAGCGTCAAATTCATCGAAAACAAGGCGAAAACCTTCGGGCGTACTGATGTCGTAACCCGCGGCGAAAGTGTGTGCCGTGTCGATGCAGACGCCCACGCGACTTTTGTCTTCGACGCGATCGATGATGGCGCGCAGATGTTCGAACCGAAAACCAACATTTGTGCCCTGCCCCGCAGTATTTTCAAGCACCGCTGTAACGCCTTCGGTCTGACTGAGCGCCAGATTGATGGACTCGGCAATGCGCGCCAAACAGTCATCTTCCGAGATTTTTCCAAGATGGCTGCCAGGGTGAAAATTGAGCCGATCGAGGCCGAGTTGTTGGCAGCGTTTCAGCTCGTGAACGAACGAGCGGCGCGACTTTTCGAGACCTTCGTCGTCGGGCGAGCCGAGGTTGATGAGGTAGCTGTCGTGCGGAAGAATCTGCTGCGGCGTGTAGCCAAATTCGACACAGCGCGCTTTGAACAGCGCAATGCTATCATCGGTTAGCGGCGCAGAAAACCACTGTCGCTGATTTTTGGTGAACAACGCAAAAGCCGTTGCACCGATGGCATGGGCGTTGAGCGGCGCATTCTCCACTCCACCCGACGCACTTACATGGGCTCCGAAGTATTTCATTTCAAGTTAAAAGTTTCAAGTTTCAGGTTAAAAGTTTCACTGTTCGTCGAAAAAGACATTGTCGATTTTCGAGGAGCGGCTGAGTTGGCCGTGGTCGAGCGCGACACAATCGACGCGCGCAATGTTGCACAATTTACGCTCGGGCAAAAGATAGATTTTTTGACGGAAGACATATTTTATGCCATCGCGTTCGAGCGTGAGTTGACTCAAAAAATGGTCGCCCGAGTGCAGAGGTGCTTTGAACGACATTTCGATGCGAGCCACCACGAAATCGAGACCTTCGTCGTGCAGCCGCGCAAAACTGATGCCGTTAGCCGTTAGAAATTCGTGGCGCGTATGTTCGTAGTAGTGCTGATAGTTGGCGTTATTCACAATTCCCTGCAAATCGCACTCATAGTCGCGCACTTTCAATTCAAGTTCGAAAGAATTCATTTCCGGTTGATTATCTATTTGAAGATTTGAAAATTGCGGTGCGGTGAGCCTGTCGAACCGCAAAATTATCAATTGTCAATTATCAATTAAAATCACTCCTCACTCCTAATTACTAATTTTTTCTCATAATTGTGAGTCCATCGCGGAGCGGTAGAATGACTTTTTCGATGCGTTGGTCGTTGGCGATGAAATCGTTGAACTGCTTCACAGCAATGGTTTGATGGTCGCCCGACGGCGGATTCTCGATGAGTACTTTGCCGTCCCACAGCGTGTTGTCGGCCAAGATGAAACCGCCTTTTCGCACGCGCGGCAACACCAATTCGTAATAATCGCGATATTCGCGCTTGTCGGCATCGATAAAGACAAAATCGAACTCACCTGCGAGCGTTGGAATGATCGTTCTTGCATCGCCAATATGCAGCGTAATTTGCTCATTATAAGGCGATTGCGCAAAATTCTGACGAATAAAATCTTCCAATTCATCATCAATCTCGATGGTATCGATGTGAGCGTCGGCAGCAGTCAAACCCTCGGCCATGCAGAGCGCGGAATAGCCCGTGAAAGTGCCGATTTCAAGTATGCGTTGCGGCTGCGCCATGCGGACAAGCATTTTGAGTATTCGCCCCTGAAAATGACCCGACATCATGCGCGGATTGATGGTGCGCAGGTGCGTTTCGCGATTGACGGCAGCCAAAAAATCAGGCTCAGCATCGCTATGGCGCGCCATGTAATCGTCGATCAAAGCGTTGTAATCGTCAAATTGTGTGGCTTGTTTCAGTTGCATAAATTAGTTTCTAATCGTTTCGTGCTCTTCGCGCTGTTTTTAATTGTTCATTTGAAAATTGCGGTGCGGTGAGCCTGTCGAACCGCAAAATCATCAATTGTCAATTCTTCTAACTATCTGTAAATCAGCGTTGTGCAGCGTTCGGCGGGGAACAATTCTGCAGCGAGTTGCTGCAGTTTTTCGGCGGTTACGGCAGCAATGCGATCGTGCATCTGCTCGTCCGACAGAAAAACGCCCGTTTTCAATATCGAATTTGCCATTGCGAGAATGAGATTTTCGCGATTTTCATTTTCGATGAGCATTTGCCCGTCGTATTGGCACTTGGCGCGCTGCAGTTGTCGCGGCGTGAGTGGCGTGTCGATAAGTTTTTGTAATTCGTTGTTAATCAACCTAATACAGCGTTTTTCGTTTTCGTGATCGCAACCAAAATAGACGCACCACGAACCCGTATCGGGATAGAGGCTGAGCGTGGAATCGACGGTGTAGGCCAAGCCGCAACGCTCGCGCACAGCCATGTTGAGCCGACTGCTCATGTTGGGGCCGCCAAGAATGTTGTTGAGCAGTCGTAGCGCAAAACTGTCGTCGTGAAGCAGGCTGCAGGTGCGATTTCCGACCACAAAATGCGTCTGATAAGTGTCGCGCGACTGCACATTCGTTTCGGGCAGATAGGCCGACGGAGCGATGCGCTCGAAAGTGCGGTGTGTGGCCGCCACGCCAAAATAACGCTCGGCCCAGTGCAGAAATTTTTTCTCATCGACTGAGCCAAGCATGAAAAACAGCAGATTATCGGTTGTGTAACAGCGCCGTACGAACGCTCGCATGCGCTCCGAATTGATGTCGGCAAGCGATTGCTCGTTACCAAGAATGTTGTGCCCAAGCGACGAACCGCTGAAAAGCATGTTATCGAAATCATCGAAAATCTGCTCCGAAGGCGTATCGTTGTAGAGTTGAATTTCTTCCAAAACCACGCCTCGCTCGTGTTCCAATTCCGCCTCGGGAAAGGTGGAATGCAGCACAATATCGCCCAGCAGTTCGGTGGCGCACTCAGCTTTTTGCAGCGGCACAGTGGCATAGACGAAAGTAGCGTCCTTGGTGGTGTAGGCATCGAGTTGACCGCCAAATGCCTCGAGCCGCCCGATGACTTGCGAGCTGCGGCGATGCTCCGTGCCTTTGAACAGCATGTGTTCCACGAAATGCGCCATACCTTGTTCGTCGGGCTGTTCGTCGCGCGAGCCTGCGTTCACCACAAAACCGCAATAGACCACAGGTCCAGCCGCTGGCACATGCAGCAGCCGAATGCCGTTCGAAAGTGTATGAAGGGAATAAAACATTTGGTCGGTGCGGTTTAGTTATTTTGTTCGCAGATGAATCAACCAGCAAAAAAGTCGCGGCGAAAGGTTGATCAGAAAAATTTTGCGGCGAATGCGAGGCGTGGAATGAAAGGTGGAAAGCGGACGAATGTGCAAATCATCGTATTCTTTCAGAAAATGATTGCGCTCAGTCCAAAAATCGCTCGCAATCATGCCAAGCAGCGAAACGGAAGTTGCCGCCATCATGCCAAGATACCAGCGTTTATCGGCTTTGTCGGACATCTGGCGTTGCAACGAGCGAAGCAGTAACAACTTGTCAGTCAGCACTTTACGCTGTTTTTCACGATTGATGCTCTGCGTAATGCTGCCGCGGCGCATCAGGTAGTTGTAGACCACGGTTTCGACCGAAGTTACGCGCTGCGCCAAAGTGAGCATGCGCGGTGTCCAATCGGTATCTTCGAAATAGATTCCTTCGGTGAAAAACGATTTTTTTGTCAATTCGGTGCGCATTACAAACTGCCACGCATAGCATTTGTAGCCCAACCTTTCAGTCAAAAATGTGAGACCATCACACACACTGTCGCTATAATCAGTAAAAGGTTTACCATCTTTGTATGGCTGAAAAATGCGATAGTTTTCGTCAACATTTTGGTAGTTGAACCGCAGCACATCGAGCCTGTCGGCAGCCATTTTATCAACCAAAGAGCCAAGCACATTGGGTTCGAGAAAATCATCGGAATCGACAAACAGCAGAAATTCGCCACGCGCCATGCCAATGCCCGTGTTGCGTGCGGCACTGAGTCCGCCATTTGGCTGATGCACCGCCACAATGTTCGCATTTTGTGCAGCATATTCGTCGGCAATGGCAGGACAACCATCGGTGGAGCCATCGTCAACAAGAATGATCTCGAAATCGGACGCAGCCAAATCCTGCGTCAGCAGACTATCGACGCAGCGGCGCAAATACGGCGCAACATTATAAATCGGGACGATTACACTGAGTTTCATCGCAGTATTCCCCATTTTTCGAGTTTGAAAAGCACGCGTTCGACAAACCACACCACGCCCCAAAGGTGATGCCGCCGCAATCGGCGATATTGATCCATGGGGAAAGCGTAGTAGTCGTAGTCCCAAAGCACCGACGCAGGAACAATTTTTTCGAGATATTCGCGCCGTTCGCGCGCAATGATGTCGGCATTTTTTCGTCCGCTCTCGCTTATGCCATTCATGTCGAAATGCGTAACATCGATATTGACATAGACCGGTTGCACGCCACCAAGCACAATGGCGCGAATGTACCATTCCCAATCGGAACAGATGCGCATCTGCTCGTTGTAGAACCCGAAACGCTCGAACAGCGAACGACGAATGTAGGCGCAATCGTGGTTTAGCGTGCCACAATAGAAATAGAGGAACGACTGCGGCGTGTACAGACTGCTGTCGCCACAATGGTCGCGGCGAAAATGCTGCCAATCGCTGGTTTTCAGCATGTTACCATACATTATTTCGGGATAATTTAGGGCAGCGAGTGCGGCAAACATGCGCTCCACCACATCGGCCGAGGCCAGTGCATCGCCCGAATTCAGAATCTCGATGTAATCGCCCGTGGCCATGCCGATGCCTTTGTTCATGGCGTTGTAGATGCCGCTGTCAGGCTCGCTCAACCACCGTACGGCATAAGGAGCGTGCGCGGCATAGTCGGCCACCAACTGCGCCGAACCATCGGTGCTAGCGCCATCAATCACCACATGTTCAAAATAGGTGCAAGTCTGCGCCTGAACCGACTGCAGCGTACGTTGCAGCCCTGCAAGATTGTTGCGATTGATGGTAACGATTGTGAGTTTCATTGAAATGCAATTACATAATCTTGCAAAGGTAGCAATTTTTTTCCAAAAAATTGCTAGTTAAAAAGTTTAAAGTTGGAAATTAAAAGTAGGGACGCACTGCGTGCGTCCGTTGGTGTCGTTCATTATTTTTTTTGTTCATTTCTTTTGACGACCAAACCCCTTCCCCCACTAGCGTGGGTACTCCCCCTATCTGCTATCGCAGCAGGGGGAGAGGTTCGGACTGAGAATGGTCTGTAGGGTAACCAAAACGACACCACAAGCCAACGAACACAACCAGCCGAGCCATCCGTAGTGCGATTCTGTCCCCCTGCTTGGAGCAAAGCGGAAAGATAGGGGGACGAGCGTAGCGGGCTGGGGTTCGAGGAGAATTAAGAATTATGAATTTAGAATTAAGAACCGCCAACTGCAATTGATCAGAGCCAGTAGGGACGTGGCGTGCCGCGTCCCTACTGTCGTTGTTGGATGGCAGTGCGATGTTTTTAGTGCTGTCCGCTCTTTATAAACTTTACAAACTTTATAAACTTTCCACTTTTTTTCCTTTCACTCGCAATTTTTTGTAAAAAAATTACTACCTTTGCAGCGCAAAACCCACGCGAGAACTTTTGATGAAAGACACGGTGGTGTCTGGAGAAAGTGGCAGGGCGGGTTTTGTTGACATACAAAAAGCGTTTGCTAACGCTTGCAATTCGACTGTTGAAACCTGAGAAATTTCAAATAATCTTATTCGATAGCAAGATTTAGTAGATGCTCATGGGTGTACTTTCACTTGCATTTGCCCTTTGGGGCGTGCGCTTATGTGATATACACGCGTGGGTTTCTGCAAGTATTTCGATAAGATTGGTTTTCTCAGGACCACAACAGCGGATTTACGAACAGAAGTCCGCGTTTTTTTGTGTGTATATGTAATGTGGTGTGCAGGTGTCCGATGCGCGCCAATCAGATAACCTAATTTTTTACCCCGTACGGACAGCGGGAAAATTAAAATTTATCTCTATGAGAAAAATATTCTCTTTTTGCGTGGCACTATTTGCCACAACTGCCCTTTGGGCGTACGATTTCAAGAGTGGTGACTTGTACTACAACATTACAAGTAGTAAAGATCCTTACACAGTAGAGGTAACACGTGAAGATGACGACCAGTACAATAATCTTACTATCATTACGATTCCCAACACAGTAACTAACAATGATATTGTCTATAATGTAACGAGTATGGGGTGGGCTTTCACTGGTTGCACAGCTCTAACATCTATTACTATTGGAGATGGAATAACTAAAATTGAAGGATGTGCTTTCTCAGGGTGTACAAGTCTTACATCTATTATACTCCCAGAAAATTTAATAAGTATTGATGAATACGCTTTCGCGGGTTGCGCAAATCTTTCATCTATTATATTCCCAGAAAATTTAATAAGTATTGATGAATGCGCCTTCATGAGTTGTGCAAGTCTTACTTCCATTGTTATCCCTAACAATGTGACTAGTATGGGCGCTTTTGCTTTTTCGGGGTGCACAAATCTTTCATCAGTTACTATTGGAGATGGCGTAACTGATATCGGATATTATGCTTTTCAAGAATGTAAAAACTTAACGTCTATTACTATTGGTGTGAGTGTTACAGATATAATGTGGCTTTTTGAGGGCTGCGTGAACATTTCCGATGTCACATGGAATGCACGGAATTGTGAATGTTCTGGGAAAGAACCACTTTTTACGGAAAGCGCGGCGAAAATTACTTCCTTTACTTTTGGTGATGAAGTTGAAATGATACCAAATCATTTGTGTTACGGCATGCAAAATATCTCATCTGTTAATGTTCCAAAATATGTAACAAATATCGGAGATAGTGCATTCTATGGCTGCACTAATATTACCAAAGTAGTATGGAATGCAAGAGATTGCATTTATTCTGGTTCGGGGTCACCATTTGCAGAAAGCGCAGATAAAATCACCTCGTTCGCATTTGGCAATGAGGTAGAAACTATTCCAAGTGATTTATGCAATGGTTTCCGCCGTGTACGTTCGGTAACACTGCCAAGAACCTTATCAGAGATCGGTGATAATGCCTTTAATGGTTGCAATGGGCTTGTGGATATTACCATTTATGCCAGCTTGCCACCCTTGGCCGAAACAAGTTCGTTCTCGAACTACAACGCTACGCTACATGTGCCGTGCGATGTGCTTCAAGACTATCGCCGTGATGCAATTTTTGGTCAATTCTCTGATATTCAGTGCATTTGTGCAAATGAGATTGAAGCCATCAATGATGTAACAGTTGTAGCAGCACTTAACGATGCTGCATTCACATGGCCACAAAATGCACAAGCAGGCTCTTACACACTTGTAATCAGCAAAGATGGCGAAGTATTCTGCACACTTACATTCAATGGTAGCGGTCAACTCATGGGCATTGCCTTCGCCCCATCGAGCGATGGTACAATGCCAGCCCAAGCAGCAGAAACCACCGTTTCGGGCTATCAATTCACAGTTACCGGCTTAGACGAAGCCTCGAACTACACCTACAACCTTACTGTGAAAGATGCCACGGGCAATGTGCTACACACCTACACAGGCGCATTTGCAACTGATGGCGCAACTGGTCTCGATAATACTGCAATCGCAGACATCTATTCCGAAAACGGTCGCATCGTCTGCGCTGGCGAATTCACGATTTACGACCTCCTCGGTCGCGATGTGACCCGCATGAATGGTCAGCTGAATGGCGTTTATATTGTAAAATCTGGCGATAAAGCGCAAAAGGTGATAGTGCGATAAAACTCCCCCTAGCCCCCTCAAAGAGGGGGAATAGGTTAGAGTTTATAGGTTAGAGTTTATAGGAGCGGCTTTCGAACTTGGTTCGGAAGCCGTTCGTCATTCAATGATTTATTGGGAATTTTTTGAACCCTTCCCCCGCCGTGGGCGGGTAC
>CAVHRT010000066.1:0-10090 GCA_963638355.1 Flexilinea sp.
ACTGCAAATAACGACCACGGACGTGGCATGCCGCGTCCCTACTTTATGAACTTTATAACTTTACAAACTTGACAAACTTATCAACTATGAAAAAAACACTACTCACAACCATTTTTGCCGCCACGCTTTGCCTTGGGCTGAATGCCGAGGTGCTTTTGGTGGAAGATTTTGACTACACGGCTGGCAATACACTCACCGCTTGCGGCTGGAATGCGACCTACGACGGCACCTGCGCCACATCGGTAACGAACGGCCTCGAATTCGATGGCTATGCGGGTTGCAGCATTGGCAACGGCGCGCTAATCAGCGGTCTCGACGGCAGTTATCAGCCACACAAAGCATTCACTGCCGCCACCTCGGGCGATGTGTATGTAGCCATGATGCTGAACCCCTACATCGTGAGCAAAAGGACATGGATTTTCAGTCTGCGCGATGCCATCAGCACCAGCACATTCAACTACAACGGGCGCATTTGGCTTAACGACGCCAACAAAATCGGGCTCTCGTATGCCAAAGAGGGCGAAAAATATGCCGACCGCATGCTCGAAAGCGACCAAACCTACCTTGTAGTGCTGAAATACAGCATTGTGCCTGGCACGAAAAACGATTCTGTATCGCTATTCCTGCTCGATTCCTTTACCGAAACCGAGCCAACCACGCCACTGCTCACGGCAGCCAACACCTCGAAAGGTGCGAATGCCGATATAAATCCTGAAAACATAGTCCTTCGCAGCAACAACGAAGACGACTGGATTTCGGTCGATGGCATTCGTGTGGCCACCACATGGGCCGAAGCCGTGGCTGCAGGCGACTGTCCCAGCACCGCCATTGCCACCACGCAGAGCGATGCGCTACATCTTTATGCCGAAAACGGGCGCATTCTTGGCACCGACGACATGCAGATTTTCAGCATCACGGGCATTGACGTAACCAGCCAAAACGGCTCGCTGCACGGCGTTTACGTAGTAAAAACCGCTGGCAAAGTGCAGAAAGTGGTAGTGAAGTGATTTCAAATTTCAAATTGAAGATTTCAAATTGGTCGAGGAGCGTACAGAACCGCGCCAACTCATAATTCGAAAAAATTTTGTATTTTTGCAAACGAAATTCAACCATAAAACATTTTTGCCTATGATATAATTTAGGGTGAAGGCATCTTGAAATAGGAAAAGCGTTAACGCTCTCTTGAACCTCAAAAACTAGACACTTTTGACAAACCAGAGATGGCGATGACGCTCACGCTGTGCGTGGGCTTTTGTTCGTTGTTTTGGTTTGTGGGTTTTGTCTAGTACCCTTGAGGTTAAACAACACGAGCGAAAGTCCCGCGTTTTTTTGTGCCTCACCGCCACCGCACCCAATGGGACAAAACCAAATTTCAAAAACAAAAGTCTGCAAAGGAGGCGGACATAAAAATTTACAAAATGAAAAAATCGATTTTATTTGCGGTCTTATGCTGCACCGCTATGTTTTTCGTTGCATGCGAAAAAGACAAGACAAACGAAACCATATCTGGTAGCGTTGCTGGTCACAACTATGTAGATCTAGGTTTACCAAGTGGAACCCAATGGGCAACTTGCAATATGGGTGCTACCAAACCTGAAGAATATGGAAATTATTATGCTTGGGGCGAAATAACCACTAAAACAACCTATAGCGAATCAAATTATACAACCTCGACAACAAAATATCATAATGAATTAATTCCGGAAACAGCTGATATGTATGAACTCCCATTAACCACACTCGAATCAGCAGATGATGCTGCTAGACAAAATTGGTGTTGGAGATGGGGAATACCAACCTTCGACGAATGGATAGAGTTGATAGATAATTGCACTTGGACATGGACGACACGTAATGGAGTGAATGGTTTCGAAATAAAAGCCCAAAATGGCAATTTCATTTTTCTGCCTGCGGCTGGCTGTTACTACGATGATGAGCTGAAAAGCGTAAACTCATTTGGCAGCTATTGGTCAAGTTCCACCTACGATTACGGCACGAGCTATGCCTCGCTCTTGTACTTCGGCTACTCCGATTACTACATGAAAACCGGCTCTCGCTATTATGGGCAATCGATTCGACCTGTTGTAAAATTCTAGTAGGGACGTGGCGCGCTGCGTTCCTATTTTTGCCCCCTGCCACCAAGGATGGTGCGCGTTGTGCGGGATTTGAAATCCCGCACTCATTGTATTATTAGTATTTGTAATCCGAAAAAAAAAGAGGATACACGCGGTGCGTCCATACATTGCGGGCGAATCATAATTCGCCCCTACAATCCCGTTCAACCGCAGCCCATGTCCTTACTCTTTTATCTTTATTCCTTACTCAACCGCTACTAAAAAAACATTTTCTTCACTCACAAAAAAATTGTAACTTTGCAGCCGATTTTTCAAGCGGCAAAATGCCGATAAAAAGGTAAAAAAAGATGCAAAACATACGCAACATCGCCATCATTGCCCACGTCGACCACGGCAAAACCACGCTGGTTGACAAAATGCTGCTGGCTGGGCAACTCTTCCGCGAAAACAAACCCACGGGCGAACTCATTCTCGACAACAACGACCTAGAACGCGAACGCGGCATCACCATCTTGTCGAAAAATGTGTCGATAAACTACAAAGGCACAAAAATCAACATCATCGACACGCCGGGGCACGCCGATTTTGGCGGCGAAGTGGAGCGCGTACTCAACATGGCCGATGGCTGCTTGCTGCTGGTCGACGCTTTCGAAGGACCAATGCCACAAACGCGTTTCGTGTTGCAAAAAGCCCTGCAAATCGGATTGAAACCGATTGTGGTCATCAACAAAGTGGACAAGCCAAACTGCCGTCCCGACGAAGTTCAAGAGGCGGTATTCGACCTGATGTGCAACCTGAATGCCACCGAAGATCAACTCGATTTCCAGACCATCTACGGCTCGGCCAAGCAAAACTGGATGAGCACCGATTGGCGCAAACAGACCAACGACATCACTGCCCTGCTCGACGCCATCATCAAATACATTCCTGCGCCCAAAACGCTCGAAGGCGATGCGCAAATGCTCATCACCTCGCTCGACTACTCATCGTACGTGGGCCGAATTGCCGTGGGACGCGTACACCGTGGCACCATTCGCGCCAACCAAGATGTAGCGCTCATAAAACGCGATGGCACAGTGGTGAAACAGCGCATCAAATCGCTAAACACCTTCGACGGGCTGAGCAAAACCGAGGTCGACTCGGTCGATTCGGGCGACATCTGCGCCATTGTGGGCATCGACGGATTCGAGATTGGCGACACCATAGCCGATGTGAACAATCCCGAAGCATTGCCGCCCATCGCCATCGACGAGCCTACGATGAGCATGACTTTCACGAACAACGACTCGCCATTTTTCGGGCAAGACGGCAAATACATCACCTCGCGCCACATTCACGAACGTCTGATGCGCGAGCTGGACAAGAATCTGGCGTTGCGCGTCGAGAAATCGGAAAATTCCGACTCGTGGCGCGTGTCGGGTCGTGGCGTGCTGCACCTCTCGGTGCTAATTGAGACCATGCGCCGCGAAGGCTACGAACTGCAAGTGGGCCAGCCACAAGTCATCACCAAAGAGATTGATGGCGTGAAATGCGAGCCTGTGGAGCAACTCACGGTGAATGTGCCCGAAGAATATGCCAGCAAAATAATCGACATCGTTACCCGCCGCAAAGGCGAAATGACCTCGATGGAGACGCAAAACGACCGTCTGCAATTGGAATTTATGATTCCTTCGCGTGGCATCATCGGCTTGCGCAACACTGTGCTGACGCTGTCGGCTGGTGAGGCCATCATGGCACACCGTTTTGCCGAATATCAGCCATGGAAAGGCAACATCGAACGCCGTCAAAATGGCTCGCTCATTGCCATGGAAACGGGCACTGCCTTTGCCTACGCATTGGACAAATTGCAAGATCGCGGACGCTTTTTCATCTATCCGCAGGACGAGGTTTATGCGGGTCAGGTAGTTGGCGAAAATGCCAAAGAGGGCGACATCGTAATAAATGTTACGAAATCGAAAAAACTGACCAACATGCGTTCGAAGAGTGCCGACGACAAAGCCACGTTGCCACCGCCAATCGTGTTCAGTCTTGAAGAGGCGCTCGAATACATCAAAGACGATGAATATGTGGAGGTTACGCCGCACCACATGCGCATTCGCAAAATCATTCTCGACGAACTTGAGCGCAAACGCCAAGGACGCGGGGCGTAAAAAAACGAACGAAAATCAGTTTTCAATAAAAAAATCGCTTGAAACGCATGTTTCAAACGATTTTTTTTGTACCTTTGCAGCGCATTTTTCGGAATGCAGAATTAACCCTATGTTTAACCTGCCAGACGAGAGTTTGGCGCAAAAAAATCCTTTCCAATCCTATGGAAGAGAACAAAAATCAAACAGCACCCGTCGCTGACTTCGATTGGGACGCCTATGAAAATGGCGACGTCGTAACCAAAGAAGAAAAGGCGGAACTCACTCATCAGTACGAAAACACACTGAACAAAGTGAAAGACAAAGAGGTCGTAATGGGCACCATCATCGCCATGAACAAACGCGAAGTTGTGGTAAACATTGGCTTCAAATCGGACGGTATCATTCCAATGAGCGAATTTCGCTACAATCCCGATCTGAAAGTTGGCGACCAAATTGAAGTTCTGATCGAAAATCAGGAAGACAAAAAAGGTCAGTTGATTCTGTCGCACAAAGCCGCTCGTGCTGCCCGCGCTTGGGATCGCGTACTCCAAGCCTTCGACAGCGAAGAGATCATCAAAGGCTACATCAAATGCCGCACCAAAGGTGGCATGATTGTCGATATCTTCGGCATCGAAGCATTCTTGCCTGGCTCGCAAATCGACGTTCGCCCAATTCGCGACTACGACGAATTTGTAGGCAAAACCATGGAATTCAAAGTTGTGAAAATCAACCAAGAAGCCAAAAACATCGTCGTTTCGCACAAAGCACTCATCGAGGCTGAGATTGAGAAACAGAAAAAAGAGATCATTTCGAAACTTGAGAAAGGTCAAGTGCTCGAAGGCGTGGTTAAAAACATTCGTCCTTTCGGCGCATTCATCGACCTTGGCGGCGTAGATGGTCTTATCTACCTGACCGACCTGAGCTGGGGTCGTGTAAACGATCCTTCAGAAGTTGTGTCGATAGACCAAAAGCTGAACGTCGTTATCCTCGACTTCGACGACGAGAAAAAACGTATTTCGCTCGGTTTGAAACAACTCACACCTCAACCTTGGGACGCTCTGGATCCAAACCTGAAAGTTGGCGACCACATCAAAGGCAAAGTTGTGAAGATTGAAGACTACGGTGCATTTGTAGAGATTATCCCTGGCGTCGAAGGTCTGATTCACGTTAGCGAAATGAGCTGGAGTCAATATCTGCGCAGCGCACAAGACTTCCTGAAAGTTGGCGACGAGGTTGAAGCCGTTGTTTTGACCATCGACCGCGAAGAGCGCAAAATGTCGCTTGGCATGAAACAGCTGAAACCAGATCCATGGGAGACCATCGACACCAAATATGCCGTTGGATCGCGCCACATGGCTCGCGTTCGCAACTTCATGAACTTCGGCATTTTTGTTGAGTTGGAAGAAGGCGTCGATGGTATGATTCACATCAGCGACCTGAGCTGGACCAAGAAGATCAAACACCCATCGGAATTCACACAGATTGGCAGCGAAATTGAGGTTGTCGTTCTCGAGATAAACAAAGAAAACCGTCGCCTGAGCCTCGGCCACAAACAGTTGGAAGAGAATCCTTGGGACGTATTCGAGACCATCTTCACGCCCGACAGCATTCACGAAGGCACCATTGTAGAGATGCTCGACAAAGGCGCAGTTGTGGCTCTGCCTTACGGAGTTGAAGGTTTCGCTACGCCAAAACATCTTGTGAAAGAAGATGGCACCGTCGCTAAAGTCGACGAGAAACTGCCATTCAAAGTGATTGAGTTCAACAAGGATTCACGCCGCATCATCTTGTCGCACAGCCGCATTCACGAAGATGCCAACAAACCAGCCGAAGAGCCTGCAAAAGCACCTAAGAAAGCCAAGAAAGAGGAAGCCGCTGCCGAAAAGCAGACCACTACTCTGGGCGACCTCGGTGCACTGGCTGCTCTGAAAAACGTGATGGTTGCTGAGGCTACCGAAAAACTGAAAGCCAAAGAGGCTAAAAAAGCTGCTAAAGCCGAAGAGCCTGCCGAGGAGAAACCTGCCAAGAAAGCTACCAAAGCCAAAAAAGCAGAAGTAGCCGAGGGCGAGGCAAAAGCCGAAAAGAAACCTGCAAAAAAGGCAACCAAAAAGGCTGACAAAGAAGAGAAAAAAGGCGCTGAATAATCAGCAAATCTCTCCAAGATAAGACGAGAGCAGATCCCACAAAGGTCTGCTCTTGTTTTTTTGACCCCCTCTTATCCCCCAAGGGGGAAAGAATTGTAGGGGCGAATGATTCGCCCGAAATGTATTGATGCGGCATGCCACGTCCCTACTATTTTTACGCAGAACAAACTCCGAGCAACTGATGAAATTGCCTTTTTCAAAAAAAACTGACATTTTTTGCTATTCAAAATAAAAGTTGTATCTTTGCATTGCTGATTTGCAAAATTTGTTTGCAAATGGGCAAACATATTTTAAGCGTTTACTTTGCGCTTTGTTCTGACGTTTTGAAATCTCGCAAGTTTTAAATTCCAGTCACGACAAGGCAACAGTAGATTGCTGCATGTATGTTGATAATAGTGTACTTTGTACACCATTGCGACATGCGAGTGTGGTTTTCTGCGTTGCTCATTTCTGACTGGAAAGGCTATGCGAGAGCCTCAAAACGTGGAATGAGCAATAAGCTCGGATTTCCACGCTTTTTTTATTTATTCGCATGTCGCCGGAAATCCAACATGCAAAAATTAAACAATTGTCTGTAAAAGGGCAGACATAAAGCAATTTTTCTTATGAGGAAAAATTTTCTAAAATGGTCGACCATGGCTTTTGCTGTGGTGGCAATGACGGCATGTGGCAATTCGGAGAAAGTAGATTATCTTCCTTGCCAGCAAGAGAAAGGACAAGACTGGGGCTTTGTCGACAACAAAGGCAATGTCTACTTGGCCGATGAGTACAAAAATTGTCCTTCGAATGTGATTGAAGGCGTTTTTGCAGTGTACGAAGATGGAGGTTACAATCTCTACAAATTCGACGAGAAAAAGCCCAAACTTCTGTTGGAAGGTTTGACGCAAGTTGGTACTCCTAGAGATGGTTTGCTACCAGTTGTAAAAGATGAAGGTCGCATCGAGATTGTCAATCTGAAGGGTAAAACCATTCTCGAACTTAACTCGTTCGATGGAAACGAGGTTACAGGCTGTGCTGCACGATTCACAAAAAATGGTCGACTGCTTGTTTACACAATCGACAACAGCGGCAAAGAGCACAAAATCTACATCGACAAAAAAGGCAAAGTGCTTCTCGCACCAGATGGAAACATTAACCCAAACGATTGGGAAGAGATCGCTGAAGATTTATATCTTGGCGTGATTCACCAAGAGCTAGGTGACGTTGATGAAATTGTATTCTTTAACGACGAAAAAGAAATTCAAAAGCAGTGGAAAGTTGGTTTAGGAGACGATTTTCAATACGCTGATGAAAAATATATCGCCATGCGCTCGGAAGATGCCAAACGCACCAGTATTTACAACATGGACGGAGAAGTTGTGTTGAAATGCCCAGAAAAAGTAAGAAATATCTCCGAAATCGTTGGAAAACTGATTGCTTTCTGGAGCGAAAATGGATCGTGTGGCGTAATGAATTTCGATGGAGAAACCGTTCTTACAGCAAAATACGATGGAATAAAAATTTTGGACAATGGTTTCCTTGTTTTGAGAGATGGCAAATACGAAATCTTGAACAAAGATGGCGAGAAAGAAAACAAACTTGACTGGGACAAATTGAACTACATCGAAGGATTTGGCTGGATTGGTTCCGAAGGTAAAGACGAATATGTTTTGGACGACAAATTTGAGGCAGTTCACAAAACAGAATTGTGGTTTATCAACCCCAAAACCTTTACAAGCAAATTGAATAATCTCTATGTCGACAAAAATGCAGCGGTTGCAAAAACAGTTGCCGCACTCAAAGGCGACTTGCAAAGCAATGGTTTTGTATTCGGTGCAAAAGCGAACGAAATACAGACTCTGAAAAACGAATGGATCGAGAATTTTGGAAATTGGCAAACCCAATATAACTTCGTCATTGGTGCTGGCAACGGTTATACAGTGACTGCCTCCATTCACTTCAGCGAAAGAATTAAGGAGAGAGATGAAGACGATTCTAAATTGAATCCTGAAGCCGAAGTTGATGTAATGAGCGTAACTCTCTCTGTTCCAGGCGCAGATCAAAAGGTTATTTATGACCAGCTGCTCGAGTCAATGGCAAATTCGTTCACGAAAGGAGAGAGCAAAAACAAGTTTAGCACAAAAGAATACACTTACGATGTTGTCTCCACTTGGTCAGGCATCGAAATCCTGATTCGCAATGCAAAACCCGCTAGCGAGGAAGATGCTTTGGCAAATGAAATAGTAGATGCCGCGCTTGAATTGGCAGAAGAAATTGCAGACGATGTAGATGATATAGAGTAACTCCAAACTTTAACAATTCAAAATTTCAAAAAAATGGAACAAACAAAAGTAGATCTGTTCATTTCGAACAACAGCGAAAAACTTCCAGCAGAACAACTACCTGCTATTCGTGAAAAACTGATGGCATTGGACGACAACAAGTGGATCGTGGTTTCTGCACTTCAGTTCAAAGATCCCACAACGGCACTGATTCTCTCGTTGTTTTTGGGTGCTTATGGTATCGATCGATTCTTTATCGGACATACTGGTCTTGGCATTGGCAAATTGCTTACTTGCGGTGGTTGCGGCATTTGAGCCATTATTGATTGGTTCAACATTAGAAATGCCACACGCAATGTGAATTTTCAAAAATTGCAGACTGTTCTTATTTGATTAAGAGGAAGTTCTATACTTACGCTATCGGCGCATATTTTCTAGTATTAGTTTGGCTGATAGTGTCCGCAACAACAGAAGGGCAGGCGCAAATTGTCGTTTGCCCTTCCAAGTTGTTGTTCCATATTCCATGTCCCGGTTGCGGCGTCACAAGAGCCACCCTACTCTTTTTACATGGTCAAATTTGCGAAGCCATGTGTCTAAATCCCAATGTGATTTTTGCAATATCCTACATCATTCTCTTTCCTGCCTTCTCATTAATCGATCTATTTTACAAGCGTGGATTTATCATTCTTGTCTATAATCGACTAAATGAAATCGTGCGAAAAAAAATCTTTTTCATTCCATTCATCATTTTCGAATTGTGCATTTGGTTGCATAATATCTTTTGCCATATTTGAAGAAAAAACATGACGCACCACAGTATGCCAGGCTTTGCGTGGTTGCAGTTGGCTATGGTTGCCGTTATTATTCAGTCTTAATTTTTCATTGTTTTTTGCCATTGAACCCCTCCGCTGCGCTCGTCCCCTTGCAAAGGGGACATTTTCGCACGTGTGTTGGTTCATTTGGCTATTTTTTGCTTCGCTCTTTCGTTGTTGATACCGCCCTCTCCCCTTTTCAAGGGGAGTACCGACGATAGTCGGGGAGGGGTTAGAAAATTACAGTTTAATAGCACAACACCGTCCTCTGCAGACCTTAAACAATAGTAGGAACGTGCCACGGCGCGTCCCTACATTATTTTTGCACTAGGTTTTGGTAACCTTCCTATAACCTCTAACCTATCAACTCTCACCTTTATTTCGCAACAGGGCGAACAGACCGTCCACAGAAGCGGTCGTGGTGGTGCGTGTAGTGTTTGCCGGAGCCGAGGTACACGCCCTGGGCGTTGCTCGGGTCGTCCGTGCTGAGCGAACTCGACCAATAGTAACCGCCCAAACCTGCGTAATCCAGCCCACCGATGCCGCGAAAACCAGCCGCAGGAAGAAATATGGAGTTACCGTTGGTAGCTTTCACTTTAAAACCATTAACACCTTTTTTAGTGGTCCATGTCCATGTGCAATTATCTATCAACTCCTGCCATTCATCAA
>CAVHRT010000067.1:0-9948 GCA_963638355.1 Flexilinea sp.
CTTCGGGTGTGAATGCCAAATTTTCCGTTGGAGTGTCGTCAACAATCACCGAAAAATCTATAAAATCATTCTTTAAATTTGTTCGTAAACTGCTGAGTATCTGCGATTTATATTTATCGAAATCTTTTTGTTGAAGCGTGTTGAACACTTTCACCTGAAACTGCTCGTCGGCATTGCGTTGCGGCTTAAAGTTGAGCATGGTGTTGGCTGCGTGAGCGTCGTCGTGCAGGGCATTGGCGGCTGCGGTCCACGCTTCGGCAAACTGCTCGTCGGTGAAGGCGTTGCGTTGTTTGACTTCTGCTTGCACGGTCGGTGTTGCAGGCACCTCGGTAGCGGCAGTTGCAGCGGTGGCGTTTGTTCCAGAGATGGAAAAACTGTTCATCTTTTTCGTTGGCGCCGCTGATGTTGGAGTGGCAGCTGGTCGCGCTGGTGCGGCAGTTTGCGCTGGTTGTGCAACTGGCTGATTTTGAGCGACTTGTGGCTGCGGTTGAGCAGCAGCAGGTTGCTCCGTTTGTGGTTGCACTGGCGTCGCTACAATCGGCTTGATGGTGGTCGCTTCGGGCGCTGGCATGGTTGGCTGTTTGCCCGTGAGCTGACAGAGTTTTATCAGCAAAAGTTCCACCGAAAGGCGTTTGTTGCGGCTCGCGCGATAGTTTAGGTCGCACTCGTTGGTCAATTCGATGGCGCGATAGAGAAACGCCACTGGGCATTTTTTTGCCTGCGCCACATATTGGTCGGCAATGGATGCGCCCACCTCGAGTAGCACCTTGGTTGCTTCGTCGCGGCAGACCAGCAAATCGCGAAAATGCGATGCCAAACCTGTAACGAAATATTGTGCCTCGAACCCTTTGCAAAGAATGTCGTTGAAAGTCAGCAGTGCATCGTTTATTTGACCCTCGAGAAAATCGTCGACCAGATGGAAATAGTAGTCGTAGTCGAGCACATTCAGGTTTTCGATGGTGCCTTTGTAGGTGACGTTGCCGCCGCAAAAACTTACCACTTGGTCGAAAATGGAGAGCGCGTCGCGCATGGCGCCATCGGCTTTTTGTGCGATGACATTCAGTGCTTCAATTTCGGCTGTAACACCCTCATTATTAGCAACATACTGAAGATGGTTGACTACATCGTTCACGCTTATTCGCTTGAAATCGTAGATTTGGCAGCGCGAAAGAATGGTCGGAATGATTTTGTGCTTTTCGGTCGTGGCTAAAATGAAAACAGCGTGTGCTGGCGGTTCTTCGAGCGTTTTCAGGAAGGCGTTGAATGCTTGTGTCGTAAGCATGTGCACCTCATCGATGATGTAGACTTTGTATCGGCCCATGTGAGGTGGAATATTCACCTCTTTTATAAGTTCGCGAATGTCTTCTACTGAATTTTTCGAGGCGGCATCGAGTTCGAGAATGTTGAACGAGCGTTGTTCGTTGAAACTGCGGCACGATTCGCACTCGTTGCAAGCCTCGCCTTCGGCCGTTGGGTGCTCGCAGTTGATGGTTTTGGCAAAGATGCGCGCGCAGGTGGTTTTGCCCACGCCACGCGGTCCGCAGAAAAGGTAGGCATGCGCCAAATGGTTTGTGGCGATGGCGTTTTTGAGCGTTGTGGTCAGAGCCTCTTGTCCTACCACCGTGCGAAACGACGCTGGGCGGTATTTGCGCGCCGAAACGATGTATTGCTGGTCTTCCATATTCGGAAAGTTCTATTTGAGTGAAAAGTGTGTAAAGTGCTGCAGATTTTTCTTGTGAAATGCTACTAACTTGCAAAGATAGCAATTTTTAGCGAGATTTTGATACGATTTGGCGAAAAATTTCTTTTTGATGCATAAAAAAAGATCGCCCACTGCGGTGAGCGACCTTCGGTTTATTTCTTGCGAAAATTATTTTGCGTAACTTACGGCGCGAGTCTCGCGGATTACGGTAATTTTCACCTGACCTGGGTAGGTCATCTCGTCCTGAATCTTCTTGGCGATGTCGTACGAGAGTGTCTCTACGGCTTTGTCGTCCACGCGGTCGGCACCGACAATCACGCGCAGTTCGCGACCAGCCTGAATGGCGTAAGTTTTGACAACGCCAGGGTAGGAGAGTGCCAGTTTTTCAAGATCGTTCAAGCGCTTGATGTAGGCCTCCACAATCTCGCGGCGTGCGCCTGGGCGTGCACCCGAAATGGCATCGCATATTTGCACAATTGGCGCGATGAGCGAAGTCATCTCAACCTCGTCGTGGTGCGCACCGATGGCGTTGCAAATGTCGGGTTTCTCTTTGTATTTTTCGGCCAGATTCATACCCAAAATGGCATGTGGCAGTTCGGGCTGATCGTCGGGCACTTTGCCTATGTCGTGCAGCAGACCAGCACGTTTGGCTTTCTGTGGATTCAGCCCGAGTTCAGCGGCCATCACAGCGCAGAGGTTGGCTGTTTCGCGTGCGTGTTGCAGCAGGTTTTGACCATACGACGAACGGTATTTCATCTTACCAATCAGGCGAATAAGATCGGGGTGCAGACCATGAACGCCAAGGTCGATGGCGGTGCGTTTGCCCACTTCGGCTATCTCGTCCTCCACCTGTTTGCGCGTTTTTGCCACAACTTCTTCAATGCGAGCTGGGTGAATGCGGCCGTCTTGTACTAGTTGATGCAGCGCCAAACGAGCAATTTCGCGGCGCACTGGGTCGAAGCCCGAAAGCACGATGGCATCAGGCGTGTCGTCGACAATGATTTCAACACCTGTGGCGGCTTCCAAGGCGCGAATGTTGCGGCCTTCGCGACCGATGATGCGACCTTTTATCTCGTCGGAATCGAGGTGGAACACGGTTACCGAATTTTCTATGGCCGTCTCCGTTGCCACGCGTTGAATGGTTTGAATGATGATGCGTTTAGCCTCTTTGCCAGCGGTCATTTTGGCTTCTTCCATCATCTCGTTCACATAGGCCATGGCGTCGGTTTTGGCTTCATCTTTGATGTTTTCGATGAGTTGCGCTTTGGCTTGTTCAACAGACAGACCCGAGATTGACGACAGCTTTTCGGTTGCCTGAAAATGCAGGCGCTCGAGCTCCTGTTTTTTCTCGTCGACTAGTTGCAGTTGGTGATCGAGGTTTTCTTTGATGGCGTCGATTTCGTTGTTGCGGCGCTGCAGTTCGCCTTGGCGTTGATTCAGTTCGTTTTGGCGTTGGTTCAGGCTTTGCTCGCGTTGTTGAATGCGCGATTCGGCTTGTTGAGCGCGTTTCTCGATCTCTTGCACCTTGGTGTTGCGGTCGGCCACCTCTTTCTCGAAGTCGGCTTTCATGTTCAGGAATTTTTCTTTGGCTTCGAGCAGTTTGTTGCGTTTCAGCTCTTCGGCGTCTTTTTCAGCTTCTTTCAGCGTCTTCTGCACGCGGTTTTTCACGCTCAAGTTGGTGATGAACCAGCCCAAAGCGCCACCGCCAGCCAATGCCACTACGGCGGCAATGATGATAAATAAAGTGGTGTTCATAATTTTTTTTCTGTGTGTTGTTTTGAATTTTTGGGTTTAATATAATATGGTGTAATTTTCAGTAAAAAGTGAAAAGTAAAAAGTCTATAAAGTGTTGTAGGCTGCGATTTTTTTGTTTTAATGGTTCAATTTTTAGTGCACAAAAATAGATGCAATGGCGATTTTCGGGTCGCTTTGCATGCAGAAAATTGTGAAAATGATGTGTGTGGGGAATTATTTTTCTTCGTTGCCAAGAACGCGGTCAATCAGGTTCGTCCATTCGTCGAACTTTTCGTTCATAACCGTATTTGGCGCCTTGCCGTTGAGCAGTTGTTCGCAGTCTATCGCTCTTTCGAGTGCGACCATCACCAGCAATTGCTTGTAGTCGGCTCTTGGATTGGCGTTGTACAAAGAATTTATTCGGTTGCCCAGTTTGCGTGCGCCTTCGCGAAAGTAGAATTCGTCGTCGCTATCGATGTTTGGGCGGAAAGTGTAACCCGCCACATGAAGCGTTATGGTTCTTTTTTCCTTCGTTGGCATCGTTGCTATCAGTCGTTGAGCAGTTCCAAACAATCATCAATTTTCTGCATGAGATTCGTAATGCGCAGGTAGGCATCTTTCTTGTCTTTTTCAGAGAAACCAACCATTCGCGCCAACTTCAAGTTGTGGTATTTCATGCGTAGTTCCGATAAATCGTGTTGAGCATCTTCGAGTCGTTCGCGGGTGCTTTCGAGTTCGGCTTTTAGCGTCTCGGCACGCTCGCGGGCTGTTTCGAATTGGGCAATCAAAAGGGTTAATTTTGCCTCAAATTCCTCTGCCGTGGGTCGATGTTCGCTCTTCATTTATCGAACTAAAAATATTCGTACAAAGGTACAAATTTCTTTTTGATTGGTGTGCATAATTTTGCAAAAATCGCAGAAAAAATATTTTTTTAGTTTTGCTTGTGTTTTTCGGTGAAAAAATCGTACCTTTGTCTTTCGTTTAATGCCGAAATTTTTGGCATTCCTCAAAGGTTGAAAATCAATTTTCTAACTAATTAATTTAAACAACTTTTTTATGACTTGGTTGACAAATTCTTCCATCGGAAGGAAGGTCGTGATGAGCGTGACGGGCGCCTGCTTGGTGCTTTTCTTGCTGTTTCACGGCACAATGAATCTCGTGGCCATCATTTCCGAAGAGGGCTACAACGCGATTTGTGAATTTCTCGGCGCGAATTGGTATGCCTTGATTGGCACGCTGGTTTTGGCATTTTTGGCGGTAGTGCATATTTGCTACGCCTTTGTGCTGACGGTGCAAAACTACCGCGCTCGTGGTCGCGAACGCTACGCTGTAACCGCCCGTCAGGAGCAGGTGGAGTGGGCATCGAAAAACATGCTGGTGCTTGGCTTCATCATTCTTTGCGGCTTGGCATTGCACCTGTGCAACTTCTGGGCAAAGATGCAGTTGGTGGAAATTCTTGGTTGCGAACCTGGAAATGGCGTAGAGTTGATTAAGTACACATTCTCGCAATGGTACTTTGTGGTGCTTTACCTGCTGTGGCTTGGCGCACTGTGGTTCCACCTGACGCACGGCGTTTGGAGCGCATTGCACACGCTTGGTTGGAACAACAACACTTGGATGCCGCGCATCAAATGCATTGCCAACATCGTTTCGACGCTTGTTGTGCTGATGTTTGCTGCCGTGGTAGTTTACTATTTTGGTTATTCACTCGGTGCTTGCTGCGCACTATAAACTTTAATTGATTATGGCTAACAAAAAAGAAACTGCGGCTGAAGCCGCTAAAACTGTAGTCGAAAAAACGGCTAAAGTTGTGCGCAAAGTTGCCGAAGTGGTGAACGACGATGCCACAAAAGAGGCTGTAGAGGCTACCAAAACGGCTGCTAAGAAAGTGGTTGCCGCTGCAAAAAAAGCTGTCGACACGCTTTCGGACGACGAATATGTAACTGCGAAAATCCCTGAAGGTCCATTGGCTGAAAAATGGACTAACTACAAGGCTCATCAGAAACTTGTGAACCCTGCCAACAAGCGTCGTCTCGACATTATTGTGATTGGCACAGGTTTGGCTGGCGCATCGGCTGCTGCCTCGCTTGGCGAGATGGGATTCAATGTGCTGAACTTCTGCATTCAAGATTCGCCACGTCGTGCGCACTCCATCGCTGCACAGGGCGGTATCAACGCTGCCAAAAACTATCAAAACGATGGCGACTCGGTCTATCGTTTGTATTATGACACCATCAAGGGCGGTGACTATCGCGCTCGCGAGGCCAATGTGTATCGTTTGGCCGAAGTGTCGAACAATATCATCGATCAGTGTGTGGCTCAAGGCGTTCCTTTCGCTCGCGAATACGGCGGCTTGCTCGACAACCGTTCGTTTGGTGGCGCACAGGTTTCGCGCACATTCTACGCTAAAGGACAAACTGGCCAACAACTGCTGCTCGGTGCCTATTCGGCTTTGAGTCGTCAGATTAAGAAAGGCACAGTGAAAATGTATACACGCCACGAAATGCTCGATGTGGTTGTGATCGACGGTCGCGCACGCGGCATCATCGCTCGCAACTTGATTACGGGCAAAATCGAACGCTACTTTGCTCACGCAGTGGTTGTTGGTTCGGGTGGATATGGCAACACATTCTTCCTTTCGACCAACGCCATGGCATCGAACGGTTCGGCTGCCATGCAGATGTATCGCAAAGGCGCATATTTTGCAAATCCTTGCTTTGCGCAGATTCACCCAACTTGCATTCCGAAGCATGGCGATTTCCAATCGAAACTGACACTGATGTCGGAGTCGCTGCGTAACGATGGTCGCATTTGGGTTCCGAAAAAATTGGAAGATGCCAAACGTCTGCAACGTGGCGAAATCAAAGGTCGTGATATTCCAGAAGAGGATCGCGATTACTACTTGGAGCGCCGCTATCCTGCATTCGGCAACTTGGTTCCGCGCGACGTGGCTTCGCGTGCTGCCAAAGAGCGTTGCGACAAAGGCTATGGCGTGAACAACACGGGTTTGGCTGTGTTCCTCGATTTCTCTGATGCCATTCAACGCCTCGGCAAAAATGTTGTGGAGCAGAAATATGGCAACCTTTTCCAGATGTACGAGAAGATTGTGGACGAAAATCCGTACGAAAACCCAATGATGATTTTCCCGGCCATTCACTACACCATGGGCGGCATTTGGGTCGATTACGAACTGCAAACTTCCATCAAAGGTTTGTTCTGCATAGGCGAGGCTAACTTCTCCGATCATGGCGCAAACCGTCTGGGTGCATCGGCATTGATGCAAGGTTTGGCTGATGGTTATTTTGTGTTGCCTTACACCATTCAAAACTATTTGGCCGATCAAATTCAAGTGCCGCGCATGAGCGTGGAACTGCCAGAATTTGTCGAGGCTGAAAAAGCAGTGAACGATAAGATCGATCGCCTGATGGCTATTCAAGGCACGCGCTCGGTCGACAGCATTCACCGCGAACTCGGTTTGGTGATGTGGGAATTTGTAGGCATGGGTCGCACCGCCGAAGGTCTGAAAACTGCTCTCGAGAAGATTAAAGAGTTGAAGAAAGTGTTCTGGACCGAAGTGTTCATTCCTGGCTCGCGCAACGATCTGAATGTGGAACTCGAAAAGGCATTGCGCTTGTCCGATTTCTTGGAGATTGGCGAACTGATGGCTCGCGACGCGCTGAATCGCGAAGAGTCGTGCGGTGGTCACTTTCGCGAAGAGTATCAAACTCCCGAGGGCGAGGCATTGCGTCAGGACGATAAATTCTCGTATGTTTCGTGCTGGAAATATATGGGCGAAGGCAAAGAGCCGAAAATGCTCAAAGAGCGTCTCGACTACGAATTCACTGAAAGAAAGACCAGAAACTATAAAAATTAAGCGGCAATGGAAAAAACAATTAATATCAAGGTGAAAGTATGGCGCCAAGCAGGTCCAAAAGCCAAAGGCGCATTTGAAACCTACGAACTGAAAAACATTTCGACTGATAGCTCGTTTCTCGAAATGCTCGATGTGCTGAACGAACAGCTCATCAGCGAGCGCAAAGAGCCTATCGCATTCGATCACGACTGCCGCGAAGGCATCTGTGGCATGTGCTCGCTCTACATCAATGGTCACCCACACGGACCAGACGGCGGCGTAACAACTTGCCAACTGCACATGCGCAAATTCCACGATGGCGATACCATCACTGTGGAACCATGGCGTTCGCACGCATTCCCTGTAATCAAGGATTTGATGGTCGATCGCAGCGCGTACGACAAAATTATGCAAGCAGGCGGTTACATCTCGGTGAACACTGGTGTGAGCACCGACGCTAACGCTATTCCGATTCCGAAGGCTGTGGCCGACGAAGCCATGGACGCTGCTTCGTGCATTGGTTGCGGTGCTTGTGCTGCTGCGTGCAAAAATGGTTCTGCCATGCTGTTCGTAGCTGCCAAAGTGAGCCAACTCGCTCTGCTTCCGCAGGGCAAAGTGGAGGCTGCAGCGCGCGCTAAAGCCATGCTGTCGAAGATGGACGAACTCGGATTTGGTAACTGCACCAACACGGGCGCTTGCGCTGCCGAATGTCCTAAAGGCGTTTCGCTGACGCACATCGCTCGTCTGAATCGTGAATTTATCTGCGCTAAGTTGAAAGACTAAACGCGAAATTCTTAGCAAACAAAAACGGCTTCCGAAATTTTCGGAGGCCGTTCGTTTTTATTGCTGAAAATGCTGATTATGCGCAGATGTTGCTCATGTTGGCGAGTTTCTGCTCGGCGTATTTGCGCGTGATATTCAGCGTTTTCGTGTCGCTCGACGGCGTTTCGTACATGGCGTCGATCATTATGGTCTCGACGATGCTACGCAGTCCGCGCGCACCGAGTTTGAATTCGATGGCCTTGTCGACAATGTATTCCAGCACATCGTCGTCGAAGGTGAGCGTTACGCCATCGAGTTTGAACAGTTTTACATACTGCTTGATGATGGCGTTTTTTGGCTCGGTCAAGATTTGGCGCAATGCTTTGCGGTCGAGCGGATCGAGGTGAGTGAGTATTGGCAGACGTCCGATGATTTCGGGAATGAGTCCAAACGCTTTCAGATCTTGCGGCGCAATGTATTTCATCATGTTGTCGCGGTCGATGGAGTTTTGCTCGTTTATCGTGCCAAATCCCACCACATGCGTGTTGAGTCGTTGCGCTATCTTCTTTTCGATGCCTTCGAATGCGCCGCCGCAGATGAATAGAATATCTTGCGTGTTCACTGGAATCAGCTTCTGCTCGGGGTGTTTGCGCCCGCCTTGTGGCGGCACACTCACTATCGAGCCTTCGAGCAGTTTCAGTAGACCCTGTTGTACGCCTTCGCCGCTCACATCGCGGGTAATGCTTGGATTGTCGCCTTTGCGCGCAATCTTGTCAATCTCGTCGATGAAGACAATGCCTCGTTCGGCGGCTTTCACATTGTAGTCGGCCGCTTGCAGAAGTCGCGTGAGTATGTTTTCGATATCTTCGCCCACGTAGCCCGCTTCGGTCAGCACCGTGGCATCGACAATGGTGAAAGGCACGTCGAGTAGTTTGGCAATGGAGCGCGCCAGCAATGTTTTGCCAGTTCCCGTGGCTCCAACAAGTATGATGTTCGACTTTTCAATTTCTACATCTTCGACCGATTTGGGCTGCGTAATGCGTTTGTAGTGATTGTACACGGCAACCGATAGAAACTTTTTGGCATCGTCCTGACCGATCACATATTGGTCGAGAAACTCTTTAATCTCTGTTGGCTTTGGCAGTTTTTTGCCGTCGAACGCTACGGTCTCCTCCTTCTTCTTTTCGTCCTCTTTGATGATATTGCTGGCTAATTCTACGCATTCGTTACAGATGTTGCCCCACTGACCAGTGATCAACATGCCGACTTCGCTTTCGCCTCGTCTGCAGAAACTGCAGTGTCTTTCGTCGTTTTTTGTTTGTCTTGCCATAAATTATTTTTTGTCGCGTGTCAAGATGTTGTCTATCATGCCGTATTCGAGTGCTTCTTGCGAGGTCATCCAGTAGTCGCGGTCGCTGTCGGCAGCGATTTTGTCGTACGGTTGACCCGAGTGGTCGGCGATGATTTGGTAGAGTTCGGTGCGCAGTTTTTGAATTTCGCGAACGGTGATTTCCATGTCGGCTGCTTGTCCCTGCATTCCGCCCATCGGCTGGTGAATCATCACGCGCGAGTGAGTCAGTGCCGAGCGTTTGCCCTTGGCGCCAGCCACTAGGAGTACGGCTGCCATGGAGGCTGCCATGCCTGTGCAGATGGTGCCGACGGTGCTGCGAATGTATTGCATGGTGTCGTAGATGCCGAGGCCAGCGTGAACCGATCCACCGGGCGAATTCAGATAGATGAAGATGTCTTTACCAGGATCCGATGTGTCGAGAAACAGCAGTTGCGCTTGTATCACATTGGCTACATAGTCGTCAATTTCGGAGCCAAGAAAGATGATGCGATCCATCATCAGACGCGAAAATACGTCCATTTGGGTTACATTCAGTTGACGCTCCTC
>CAVHRT010000068.1:0-9613 GCA_963638355.1 Flexilinea sp.
TGACAATACTTTCGCCAAAACTTTCGTCAAAACTTTTCACCCACAAACAATGAAAACCCGCTAGGGTAGGGCGTTTCACACAAAAATAGATTGTTTTTTTTGCACTTGTTTATGTGAGAAAAAATGCGTATTTTTGTCAGTTTGTTAAAAATAGCGTTATACATGGAATATTCAATCAAATCTGAATGTGTAGAATCAATACTAAACTTTACTGTCAACGGCGTCTCTCTTAAAATGATACGAATTGAAGGCGGTACATTCACAATGGGCGCGCACGCCAACCAAGAAGAATACGCGTGGGATGATGAAAAACCTGCGCATTCAGTTACACTAAGTAGTTACTACATCGCTGAAACACAGGTTACGCAGGCATTATGGCAAGCTGTTATGGGTTATAATTCAAGTTACATCAAAGGTAATAGTAACAACAACCCTAAAGAATATGTCAGTTATGACTACTGCCAATGTTTTATCGGTGAGTTGAATGATCTTACGGGCAAAAAATTTCGCCTGCCAACAGAAGCGGAGTGGGAATTTGCGGCACGTGGTGGTAACAAGAGCAAAGACTATATCTACGCAGGTAGTAATAATCTCGATGAGGTGGCATGGTGCGATTATCGTACTCATCCTGTCAAAACAAAAGCACCAAATGAGTTAGGTCTATACGACATGACTGGCAAAGTAAAGGAATGGTGCAATGATTACTGGTCAGATAATTACCCAAGCGATGCGCAAACTAATCCGCAAGGTCCTACCAGTGGATCTGACCGCGTGGTTCGCGGTGGTGGTTGTTGCGCTGATGCTAGGTACTGCCGTTCTTCGCGCCGTTCCAAATACCCTCCCAACTGCGGAGTTATAGGTTTGGGTTTTCGTTTGTCATTCTCCGAAAATCAAATTCAGGAAGGACAACTTTTTACAGTTAATGGCATCTCATTCAAGATGATAAAAGTTGAAGGAGGTACATTTACAATGGGTGCGCATGCCAACCAAGAAGACGGTGCATTTGATAATGAGAAACCTGCTCATTCTGTAACGCTAAGTAGTTATTATATCGCCGAAACAGAGATAACGCAAGCATTATGGCAAGCCATTATGGGTAATAATCCAAGTGGTTTCGCAAATAAAGATAATAGTAACAAACCTGTAGGGTATGTCAGCTATGACGACTGTATAAAGTTTATTCGTAAACTGAATACACTTACAGACCAACAATTTCGCTTGCCAACAGAAGCAGAGTGGGAGTTTGCTGCACGAGGTGGTGTTAAAAGCAAAGGCTATATTTACGCTGGTAGCAACAATCTTGGTGATGTCGCGCATTATGGTATATATTGGAACAGGTTCACTTACCAAGTCAAGGTCAAGACAAAAGAACCTAATGAGTTAGGGTTATATGATATGTCTGGCAATGTATGGGAATGGTGTAATGATTACTGGTCAGATAATTACCCAAGTGATGTGCAGACCAATCCTCAAGGTCCTATCAGTGGGTTTGACCGCGTGTGCCGCGGCGGCTGTTGTTGTGATGATGCTAGGTACTGCCGTTCCTCGTGCCGTTGCGGCCACGATCCCTACTGCGGTAACAGCAACTTGGGCTTTCGTTTGGCATTAGATGATAAATAAGGCAAAGCAAGCGCGCGGGATTTGCAATCTCGCGCTTGCTATTTATTTTTTCCGATAAGTGAGGACAAAAGTCTATAAATGAAATTAGTCGCATTTAGAAGTTGAATCCACATTCGTCAGAAAAAGTGTATAGTTATAGCAATTATTCGTCAGAAAAAGTGTATCTTTGCGGCAGATATTCGTCAGAAAAAGTGTAGAGTATGAAACGGAAAATTTATACGCAATTGTTGGAATGGAAGAATTCACCCTGCCGTAAGCCTCTGATTCTTAATGGTGCAAGGCAGGTGGGCAAAACCTATATATTGCGTCAATTCGGTGAGAAGGAATATAAGAAATTGGCATTTCTTAGTTTGGATCGTAACAAAAAGGCTACCGAGGTTTTTGAAACTGGAGGCACTACGGCCGATATGTTGATGGCATTGTCGGCAATCAGTGGGGTAGATATTACGCCTCACGATACGCTGGTGGTGCTAGATGAGATACAGGATTGCCCCAAAGCCATCGAGGCATTGAAATTTTTCTGCGAAGATGCTCCCGATGTGCATATTGTGGTGGCAGGTTCGTTGTTGGGATTGTCGCTGCATGGCGGTGTGTCCTATCCCGTTGGAAAGGTGGACGAGTTGCGACTTTATCCGATGACATTTTTGGAGTTTTTGGAGGCGATGGGAAAAGAACAGTTGCTAAAAGTGCTGGAAACGGCTAATTGGCAGGTGATGAAAATGTTGTCGCAAGAACTTGTCTCGTTGCTTCGACAGTATTATTATGTGGGTGGAATGCCTGCCGCCGTTTTTGCTTATTCGCAGCACGAAGGACTGCAAGCCGTTAGGCGCATACAAGAGCAGATAATTAGAGATTATCGCCGCGATTTTTCCAAACATGCCCCCACCAAAGAAGTTCCGCGCATCAATATGGTATGGGACAGCATACCGGCGCAGTTGGCCAAGGAAAACAAAAAGTTTATTTATGGCGCGCTGAAAAAAAGTGCTCGTGCTGCCGATTTCGAGATGGCTATTCAATGGCTGATAGATGCAGGATTGGCTTATAAAGTGGCAAGAGTCAACAAAGTAGAATTGCCATTGAAGTTTTATGAAGACCAAAATGCCTTCAAACTGTTTATGCTTGATGTGGGCCTTATGGGAGCCATGGTGGGTGTTTCGGCGGAATCGGTGTTGGTGGGCGATGGCGTTTTTTCTGAGTACAAGGGCGCATTTACCGAACTGTATGTCTTTACTCAGCTGAACGCTCAAGAACTGCCTCTGTTTTATCATTCGGTCGACAATTCAACCATCGAGATAGATTTTTTTACACAATGCAACGACAAGATAGTTCCTATAGAGGTAAAAGCCGAGAATAATGTCAAGGCAAAGTCGCTGCGCACGTTCATTAGCAATAATCCCTCGTTGCACGCTGTACGCTTTTCGATGCTCCCATACGAGAGGCAAGACTGGATGACAAACATCCCATTGTATGCTTGCAACGCAATCTGTGCAGAAGTGGTACAGTGTGAGAAACTTTGATTACCTCAAGGAACGACTTATGTTGCTACTGTTCGGCAGCGGAGGAGAATTAGGTAAGCTGCAGGGTATTAACTTGGGCTGTCGTTTGGCATTAGACGAATAACAAAGCGCGGGATTTGCAATCTCGCGCTTGTTGTCTATTTTTTTCCGATAAGTGAGGACAAAAGTCTATAAATAAATACTTTCGCCAAAACTTTTCAACCAAAAACAATGAAAAGCCGCTAGGGTAGGGCGTTTCACACAAAAATAGATTGTTTTTTTGCACTTGTTTATGTGAGAAAAAATGCGTAATTTTGCAATTGTAATGCGTTTTTTATTTGTTGGATTGCAATCCACGCACTATCTAAAAGAGTAATATACGAATGGGAAAAAAGTACGAAATACCACCAGAAGAGTGCGAAGATGAAGTTTTGCTGCGTGAACAATTGAGTATGAGTTATGTGACCGAGAATCCCGACATTCCCGAGAGTCAGTTTCCTGTGCCAATTCTCGAACAACTTTTGCAAGACCGCACTACTGGACGAAACATTATTTGGGCGACCAACGATTATGCCGAACTTGGTGATGGTTATGCTTTTGGCGATACTATCGAGGTTGAAAAAATTACTGGCATACACGAGGGCATAATTAAACCGCGTAGCGAAAAAGCTAAATCCGTGCAGTTGGCACGCAGTCGTGACAAAGCCGAAGTGTTTACGCCTTCGTGGGTGTGCAATAAGCAAAATAACCTAATAGACAATGAGTGGTTTGGTCGCTCCGATGTTTTTAATCACGAAAACGATGACCATACTTGGACTACCAATCGGAAAAAAATTGAATTCCCTGATACCGAAGGCAAAACTTGGCGCGACTATGTGAAGAAGGTGCTGTTGGAGATTACTTGTGGCGAAGCTCCTTATCTCACAAGCCGCTACGATACTGTTACAGGCGAGGTGATTGAGCCTTTTGACCGTATTGGACTGCTCGACCGTAAATTTCGTGTGATTTTTGAAAATTATGGACCAGATACCGACCCTGCAAAGTGGTATAAATGGATGAAGATTGCGCTACAATCTATCTATGGTTACGAGTGGCAGGGCGATAATTTGCTTCTGGCACGCGAAAATGTGCTCTCGTCGTATGTGCGGTTCTACATGATGCGTTTTGGTAAACGCGAATTTCCATCGGAAGCCAAGTTGAAGGAGGTAATCGACATCATCACTTGGAATATATGGCAGATGGACGGCCTGAAGGGCGTGGTGCCTTGTTCGTGCCACGATGTGTTGCAGAAAGACCAACAGTTGGATATGTTTGGCGATGTCGTGCCACAAAAAATTTTGCCTTGTCCTGCTTGCAAAAGTGGTGAAAAACGCGACATGCACTTGCACACGGGCATTAAATGCCGCATAAAGGATTGGGATCTTGCTCACGATGGCAAAAACAAAAACGAACTCTATTTTTACGAACTCATAACACGATAACTAATGGTCTACGAGGCAACATTTAAGAATCGTTTAATCTACATTTTTAGCATTAACGACAAAGAACACGCAGGCGCACTGAAAATTGGCGAAGCAACAGCTCCTGATGATTTTTTCGCGCCAAACAGTGCCGAGCTGAATGCTGCCGCCAAAGAGCGCATCAATCAGTATACGCAAACAGCTGGCATTCACTACAATTTGTTGCATACTGAAATGACAGCATTTGCGAAAGATGGCACATTGCGCAGTTTCAATGATAAACGCGTTCATGACATCTTGCAGCGCTCGGGCATTGAGAAAAAACGATTTCAACTTGACGGAGGTAAAGCCACCGAATGGTTTATTTGTGATTTGGAAACAGCCAAAAGAGCCATTCAGGCGGCAAAAGAGGAACGCAGTTATCTCAACGCCGATCAAATAACTCACGATCAAACGCCCATCAACTTTAGACCAGAACAGCGCGAAGCCATCGAAAAAACTATAAAAGTATTCGGTAAAAAAGATAAAATGCTCTGGAATGCCAAAATGCGCATGGGCAAAACGCTTTCGACGCTCGAGGTCATTCGCCGAATGAATATTCATCGCACAATCATCATCACACACCGACCTGTGGTGGACGATGGCTGGTTCGAGGATTATGGCAAGATATTCTACCAAGCCGATTCAAATTTCACTTACGCCTCGAAAGACAAAGGCGAGAGCGATATTCACAAACTGCTGAACTCGGACAAAAATGTTATCTATTTTGCTTCTATCCAAGACCTGCGCGGGTCGCAACTTGTTGGCGGCAATTTCGATAAAAATAAGGAGATCTTTAAGCAAGTTTGGGATCTTTTGGTGATTGACGAGGCACACGAAGGCACACAAACTGAACTCGGCCAAAAAGTGATTGACAGTCTGATTACCGAAGGCAAAACTAAACAACTCGATCTCTCGGGAACGGCTTTCAACTTGCTCGATAAGTACGACGAAGAGTCCACGTTCACATGGGACTACATAATGGAGCAGCGCGCCAAACAGAAATGGGCAGAGGAACATCCTGGCGACCCAAATCCGTACGAAGATCTGCCGCGGCTCAGCATTTTCACATTCCGACTTGGTGAACTCAGCGAACGCTATGCTGATGGCGACAAAGCATTCAACTTCCGCGAATTTTTCCGCGTGAACGATCAGGGAAAATTCGTACACGATGCCGATGTCGAACGTTTCCTCGATGTTATTACATCGTCGAAAAGCAAAACGCAATATCCTTTCTGCACCGAAGCCTACCGCGAACTGTTTCATCACACACTGTGGATTGTGCCTGGCGTGAAAGAGGGCGCTGCACTCACCGAAAAACTGCGCGTGCATTCCATTTTGGGTGAACCAAACTACAAAATTGTGAATGTGGCTGGCAAAGAAGATGAGGACGCCACCGATGATGCACTGAACGATGTCATTTCGGCCATTGGCGAGAAGCCCGAAGAGACCTACACCATTACCATCTCGTGCGGGAAACTGACTACGGGCGTAACTGTTAAACCGTGGACTGCCGTGATGTATCTGGCAGGCGGTGTAAACACCTCAGCGCAGTCGTACATGCAAACCATCTTCCGCGTGCAGAGTCCTGCCGTGATTGGCGGTAAACTGAAACGCGAATGCTATGTTTTCGACTTTGCACCCGACCGCACTTTGAAAATAATTGCCGAAACTGCTAAAATAAGCGCAAAGGCAGGAAAAACCACACAAAACGACCGCGACATTCTGGGCGAATTCCTCAATTTCTGCCCAATTGTGGCAATGCAAGGCACCGAAATGAGACCTTACCGCGTCGATGCCATGCTGCAACAGCTGAAACGCGCCTATGTGGACCGCGTGGTGCGCAGCGGTTTCGAGGATGCGCACCTATACAACGACTCATTGCTGCAGCTCAGCGACATTCAACTAGAGCAATTTGCCAACCTGCGCGGCATAATAGGGCATACCAAAGCCAATAAGCAGGGACGTGAAATTACTATGAACAACCAAGGCTTTACGGAAGAAGATATTGAACGAGAACAACGCGAAGCCAAACGCAACGAGAAAAAAGCAATTTCAGTTGAAGAGGCACTCCGACGACTCGAAGAACAACGGCGCAAACGCCAACGCGACGAAGCCGTATCCATCTTGCGAGGTGTGAGCATCCGTATGCCACTGCTCATCTTTGGTGCCGACTTGCAAAACGAAGAAGACGATCTCACACTCGACCAATTTGTTGCATTAGTCGACGACCAATCGTGGAAAGAATTTATGCCCAAAAATGTTACGAAAGACCTTTTTGCGCAATTCCGCAGATACTACGACGAGGATGTCTTCTCTGCCGCTGCCAAACAGATACGCTCACTGGCGCGCGCTGCCGATAACTTTACCGTGGACGAACGCGTGCGACGCATTGCCGACATCTTCCAATGCTTCCGCAATCCCGACAAAGAGACCGTGCTTACTCCGTGGCGCGTGGTGAACATGCACCTGAGCGACACCTTGGGCGGCTACTGCTTCTACAACGACGACTTCAGCGACACGCTCGAAACACCACGCTTTGTGGACCGTGGCTTGGTTACCACCCGCCTGTTCGACCGCAGCGATGTGCATATCTTGGAAATAAACTCCAAGACGGGACTCTATCCGCTCTATATGGCATATGGCATCTACCAGCACCGACTGAAAACCGCGCGGCAACTAAAGGCGCAAAACAATATTTTCAAAGAACTGACCATGGACGAGGAACGCGACATCTGGCGGCAAACCGTGCAGGAGAATATCTTTGTCATCTGCATGTCGCCTATGGCGCGCGGTATCACGCAGCGCACGCTGCTCGGCTTTATGCCCGATAAAGCCAATACGCATGTCTACGACGACCTTGTGAACCAACTGCGTAACCGCCGCAGCGAATTTATTTCGCGGTTAACTAACGGACAAATATTCAAACAAATAAAAAACAATATGAAATTCGACGCAATCGTTGGTAATCCACCATATCAATTAGTACAAGAACGAACCAGTGATGATCCCATATATCACAAATTTATTGATTTAGCGACAGACTTATCGGATGTATTCACTCTTATTACGCCTGCTCGTTATCTGTTCAATGCGGGCAAGACGCCTGCCGAATGGAACAAGAAAATTCTAAACGACCCACATTTCAAAATAGCAAGATACGAAGCCAACAGTACCGATATATTTCCAAATGTTGATATTAAAGGTGGGGTAGCAATCTGTTATCGAAATAAAAATGACTATTATGGACCCATAATAGCATATACAGCGTACCCAGAACTTGGAAGTATTCTACAAAAGGTGCAAGAATCGGGAAAATCAAGCATTAGCAATATTATTTACATGCAAAATAAATTTAATATTTCGACACTTGTCAAAAAATATCCTGGCATTTTGACAAAAATAGGTAGTGACGGGAAAGAAAGGCGTTTGACTACTTCTATTTTTGCGCTATCTGAATTATTTTCAACTGAGGCGAAAACTGATAAAGATATTAAAGTATTAGGACTAGTAAAAAACAAAAGAGAGTGGCGGTATATCGATAGCTCCTTGCTAGAAAAACACCCAAATACCTACAAATATAAAGTTATCGTTCCAAAAAGTAATGGCAGCGGTGCCATTGGTGAAATATTATCAACTCCCCTGATCGGGGAACCCCTGATCGGGGAACCCCTGATCGGGGTTACCCAATCGTTTATTACTTTTGGTGCTTTTGACAATAATAACGAAGCGGTGGCTTGTCTAAAATATATCAAAACTAAATTTGTGCGTGCATTGTTAGGCATTCTCAAAGTTACTCAAGATAACAGCAAAGAAACATGGCAATTTGTTCCTCTCCAAGATTTCACTTCGAGCAGTGATATCGATTGGCGTAAGTCGGTGGCAGAGATAGATCAGCAACTCTATAGCAAGTATGGTCTTACCGAGGACGAGATAGCGTTTGTAGAGCGCACCATAAAGCCAATGGACAATTGATAATTGACACGGCAGTGCCATGTCGCATTCCACAGCCGCATTAAGTCATTACGTTAATAGGTTACTGAGTTATTTTTTGTTATGGGAAAGATTAAAGTACAAGGAACGGAAATAAATGTCTTCAAAGTAAACGAAGAGGATTATTTTTGTCTTACGGATATGATTAAGGCAAAAGATGGAGATTTTTTCATCACCGATTGGCTTAGAAATCGTAATACGCTTGAATACATCGGCATCTGGGAGAAGGTTTATAATCTCAATTTTAATTATGGCGAATTCGCCATAATTAAAAGTCATTCGGGTTTGAACAGTTTCAAAATTAGTGTAAAGGAATTCGTTGAAAGGACAAATGCTATCTGTATTCAAGCGAAGGCTGGTCGTTATGGTGGAACTTATGCACATAAAGACATTGCATTTGAGTTTGCAATGTGGATTAGTCCTGAATTTAAGATTTACATAGTAAAAGAGTTTCAACGTCTAAAGGAGGAAGAACAAAAGCAACTTGGGTGGAATGCAAAACGCGAATTGGCAAAGATAAACTACCGGATCCACACCGATGCCATCAAACGAAACATTGTGCCACAAGAGGTCTCGGCGCAGCAGGCAAGTATTATCTACGCCTCCGAAGCTGATGTGCTGAATGTGGCGATGTTTGGTATGACGGCTCGTGAGTGGCGCGAGGCAAATGCCGATCTACCTGGCAACATACGCGACTATGCTACGATAAACGAGTTGATTTGTCTGTCGAATATGGAGAATTTGAATGCGGTGTTTATTGATCAAGGTCTGCCGCAGGGAGAGCGTTTGGTTCGTCTCAATCAGATAGCCATTCAGCAGATGCAGGTCCTGTCTGGCGTCGATGGCAGATTGCTAAAAGATGTCTAATGAAGAAAACTGCACCAATTACCCAACCAATTACCCGGCATTATTCCCAAGTACGAGGTCTATAATGCTTTCAAACGATGGAATGATGGTCGCAATGCTTACTTGACTATGACTCGGTTTAAGAAGACGTTGATAGAG
>CAVHRT010000069.1:0-9511 GCA_963638355.1 Flexilinea sp.
TTAAAATAATTTTTCGTTTGCTCTCGCTTATCGCAAAAAATCAAATTTCAGATTGCTGCATCCAAGACTATCTGCAAAAAGTTGTGGACCGTGAACTTTATGAACTTTATAAACTTGATAAACTTCTTATCAACTTGTAAACTTATCAACTTATCAACCCAAAAATAAGGAATATGGAAAAGATATTGAAAATTGGTATTACACATGGCGACATCAATGGCATTGGCTACGAGGTCATTCTGAAGGCTTTGGCCGACCAGGGTATGCTCGATGTCTGCACGCCCATTGTTTATGGCTCGTCGAAAGCGATGGGTTACTACAAAAAAGTTTTGGACCTCGATCGCCTGAGCGTGAATGTGATAAAAACGGCTGCCGACGCTGTGCCACACCGCATCAATGTGGTGAATTGTTGCAACGAGGAGCTGAAAATTGAGATGGGGCAGGCCACCGAAGAGAGCGGATTTTACGCTTTTGCGGCACTCGATCAAGCCACGCTCGAATTGCAAAACGGTCTGCTCGACGCCATCGTCACTGGACCAATCAACAAGAGCGTGATGCCAAAAGATCGTTTCCCGTACGCTGGTCACACCGAATATTTCGAGGCAAAAGCCAATCAGAAAGGTTTGATGTTGTTGATGCGCAATCAGTTGCGTGTGGCGCTGGTAACCAATCACTTAGCCATAAAAGATGTGGCTTCGAGCATCACCGAAGAACGCATTTTGATAAAACTGAACATCTTGAATAAGACGCTGGTTCGCGATTTCTTGATTCGCAAACCGCGCATAGCCGTGCTGGCACTCAATCCGCACGCTGGCGATGGTGGCTTGTTTGGCACCGAAGAGGCCGAAATCATTACTCCAGCCATTAAGCGTGCCAATGATGGCGGCATTCTCTGCTTTGGCCCGTACGCTGCCGATGGCTTTTGGGGCGCAGGCATGTACACCAAATTCGATGCGGTGCTGGCCATGTATCACGACCAAGGTCTGGTGCCGTTCAAGACGCTCGGCATGGATTGCGGCGTGAACTACACGGCGGGGTTGCCTTACATTCGCACATCGCCCGACCACGGCACGGCCTACGAGATTGTCGGCAAAAATCTTGCCGACGAAAGTTCGATGCGACAAGCCATCTACACGGCTGCTGATATCGCCAAAAATCGCGCTTGGAACGACGAAGCATCGGCAAATCCGCTGAAAGTAGAGGAATTTCAGATAAACGACCGAAAAAAATCGCCTCGAAATGATGGTGAATCAAAATAAAAGTTGTACCTTTGCGGTGCTTTTATAGGCAAAAAAAATTAAAGGTAACAATGAATGTTCTGACAAACAATTGGTGGTGGCAACTGTCCTTTTAACGGGAGGGTCGCGCTGCTTTTGTCGTTACATTCGGAAGTTGAGCCGTGGGAAACCCTCCTGCGGCCTTCTTTTTCTCTAATTTAGAATTATGAATTTAGAATTAAGAATTTGCTGAGTACGTGGTGTGCAGTGAGAATGTAAATAAGTTTCAAATTTCAGATTTCAAATTTCAGATTAGGTTGGAGGACTAATAAAAACCGCAGTAACTGCGATATTTTTTCAGAAAAATCTGTGTTCTATATTCTTAGAATCTATTCCCTAAATTTAATTGGATAATTGGAAGTTAAATAATTAACTAATTGATTTTATGAAAGTTACAAAGAAAATCGTTCTTGAGGAACACGACATGCCAACGCAATGGTACAACATTGTGGCTGATATGAAGACCAAACCGATGCCGATGCTCAATCCGCAGACTAAAAAGCCTGTAACGGCCGAGGAGATGGAGCATTTGTTTGCCAAAGGTTTGGTGGAGCAGGAATTGTCGCAGGAGCGCTACATCGATATACCCGACGAGGTGCGCGATCTTTATCGCATCTACCGTCCAACGCCGCTAGTGCGCGCTTCGGGTTTGGAGAAGGCACTCGACACGCCCGCCAAAATCTATTTCAAAAACGAAAGCGTCAGTCCTGTTGGTTCGCACAAACTGAATTCTGCCATTCCGCAGGCTTATTATAACAAAATTCAGGGCATCAAACACATGACCACCGAGACGGGTGCAGGTCAGTGGGGATCGGCACTGAGCATTGCTTGCCGCCATTTCGGCTTGGATCTGAAGGTGTTTATGGTGAGGGTGAGCTACGAGCAGAAACCTTATCGCAAGTCGGTGATGCGAACCTACGGTGCCACGGTCATTCCGTCGCCGAGCGACACCACCGAAGTCGGTCGCCTATTGCGTCAGCAGTTCCCGAACACGGCTGGCAGTCTTGGCATGGCCATCAGCGAAGCGGTGGAAGTAGCTATGAATCAGCCTGATACGCGCTACGGATTGGGCAGCGTGCTGAATCATGTCATATTGCACCAGACCATCATTGGCGAGGAAGCCAAGAAGCAGATGGAGATTGCGGGCGACTATCCCGATGTGGTGATTGGCTGTTTTGGCGGCGGCTCAAACTTCTGCGGCATTTCGTTCCCGTTCTTGCGCGACAATCTTGTTGATGGCAAAAACACGCGTTTTGTGGCGGCTGAACCAGCATCATGCCCAAAACTTACGCGTGGTCGCTTTGCCTACGACTATGGCGACACCGAAGGTTTCACACCGCTCATTCCTATGTTCACGCTGGGACACGATTTCGAGCCTGCGTCGATTCATGCGGGCGGACTGCGCTACCACGGCGCGGGAGCCATCGTTAGCCAGTTGATGAAAGACAATTTGATAGAGGCGCAAGATGTGGAACAACTCGATTCGTTCAAGGCTGGCGTACTTTTCTCGCAGGTCGAGGGCATCATTCCTGCGCCAGAGTCGACTCACGCCATTGCGGTAGCCATAAAAGAGGCACTGAAAGCCAAAGAAGAGGGCCGGGAGAAGGTCATTTTGTTCAATCTTTCGGGACACGGCCTCATCGACATGGCATCGTACGACCGCTATCTGTCGGGCGAACTCGACAACTACGATGTGCCCGAATCGACCATCGAAAAATCGGTCGAGAAACTGAAAGATTTGGTATAATCAACAAAAAGTCGTACCTTTGCGTTGATGCGCGAAGCGATCGATTATATCATTCGTTTCCTGCTCCACGGCAACGAAACATTAGCAGCGCGCGTTGGCTACACAGCCGACGCTGCGTTGTTTTCGCGTTTTTCGGTAGTGATTGTCCCGTCTGAATTTTGGGATGAAAATGTGTTCGGAAAAACTTGCTCCGAGCCGCAGTTACCGCTAGCTGAGGTCGAAGGCGTGCCGCTTTTGTTTGGCACTGATGCGATTGAAACCGTTGGGCGCACGCTGGTGATTCATGCCGATGTGGTGGCGAGTGCTTTTTTCTTGCTCTCACGCTACGAGGAGATGATTTTCCCCGGCGAACATCGCGATGCGCACGGGCGTTTTCTTGGGCGTGAATCGTTGCTCGGTCGCGCTGGATTGCTGCAGCGGCCGTTGGTTGATGAGTATGGCGCACTGTTGCGTGGTTGGTTGCGCCGCGTTGGTTGCGAAGTGAGCGAGCCGCAAGCCGAAATCTCGAAAATCTACCTGACGCACGATGTCGATACGCTGTCGCATTACCGCCGTTTGCGCGGATTTTTGGGCGGATTGGCACGAGCCATTTTCAGTCGTGGCGGCGTGCGTTTGTCCGATGTGCTGGGCGCGCAACGTTCGCTCGAGTCCGATGCAGCGTACACATTTCCGCTCATTTTCGAGTCAGATGCACTATTGCCGCTGGCTGTCCCCGTCTATTTTTTGAAAGCGATTCGTCCAGTGAGCGGCTTCGATCGTCCGCAGTACAATCTGCATGGGCGCGATTTTCGGCATTTCGTTGCCGAGGTACGACATTATTCGCCTGATGCACATTTTGGCCTGCACACAAGTTATGCTTCTGGCACTGATAATCGTCTGATAAAGAGTGAGTTGCGCCGTCTGTGCGATGCGCTTCATCAGAAAATAACGCTCAATCGTTGGCACTATTTGCGCTCGCTGCAGCCTGCCGATTTTAGGGCGTTGGTGGCGGCTGGCATCACCGACGATTTTACCATGGGCTATGCCGACGAGGCTGGTTTCCGGCTTGGCACTACGCGTCCTGTGCATTGGATCGATCCTGCCACGGGCGAGGTTTCGCATCTTGTGCTGCATCCGCTCACGGTGATGGACTGCACACTCGATCGGCCTGCTTACATGGGGCTTGACGAGGAGCATGCCGAGGCGTTGGTGAAGCAACTTTTGAACGAGGTAGAACGCCACAATGGCGAGGTGGTTTTGCTGTGGCATAACACCAGTTTTGCCGATGGCACTTACCACCGCTCGCTCTACCCGAAAGTGATAAATATGCTGCAGTTAATGCGATAAATCAATTATCTAATTATTTAATTTTCAATTACTTAATTAGATTTCCCCCATCGTAAATCATCGTCAAGAATGAAAATAATCACCATCATCGGCGCGCGGCCGCAGTTTATTAAGGCGGCAATGGTTAGTCGTGCGGTGCAACAAAAGGCACGGCAGGGTTTCGCTATCGAAGAAAAAATTTTGCACACGGGGCAGCACTACGACTACAACATGAGCAGCATTTTTTTCGATGAAATGCAGATTCCAGCGCCTGCGTGGCACCTCGGTTGCAGTAGCGATGTGCAGGAGATGAAGCGCACCATTGTGCCGATTGTTCGCGGGAATGCCGATTATATCTTGGTCTATGGTGATACCAATTCCACCTTGGCTGGTGCATTGGCAGCTGAGGAGTGCAAAATTCCGCTCATTCACATCGAGGCGGGACTGCGCAGTCACAACATGCAGATGGTCGAGGAGTATAATCGCATCGAGACTGATCGCCGCTCGCAGGTTCTTTTCTGTCCGACCAGCACGGCGGTGCAAAATCTGAAAACCGAGGGTGTGCAGGGCAAAATTTTCAAGTCGGGCGATGTAATGTACGATGCCGCCATTGTCTTTGGACGCATTGCTGACCAGCGCGCGACCATTCTTTCGGAGTTGGCGTTGGCGTCTGGAAAATATCTTTTAGCGACCATCCATCGTGCCGAAAATACCGCATCGCCAGAGGCTTTGATGAGCATTTTCAGGGCGTTCGAGCAGTTGCCTCTGCCCGTGATTTTGCCATTGCATCCGCGTACGCGCCACGTTGTCGATGGCGATAGCGATTTGTCGCAATTTATGGCTCAGGCGAAGAATATCCGCGTGATTGAGCCTGTGAGTTACATCAACATGGTGCAGTTGGAGAAGCACGCTTTTCGCATTCTTACCGATTCGGGCGGCGTGCAGAAAGAGGCCTATTTTCATGGCGTTCCGTGCATCACGCTGCGTCATGAGACTGAGTGGATCGAGACGGTGGAGGCAGGTTGGAATGCGCTGGCTGGCACAGACACGCAGCGCATTTTGTCGGCCTACGACACGCCATTCAGAAAAGAAAAAATTGCCGAATATGGCACTGGGCGCGCGGCCGAAGAAATTGTAGATTTGCTATGTCAAAACGCCTGCTGATAGTAGCTGATGCTTTTCCGCCTGCCTTTGCACCGCGCATGGGCAATCTGTGCAAGTTCTTGGACGGATTTGACATAACGGTTGTTACTGCCGACCCTGATCTGCAAAATTGGCCGATGGATTTGCCGCAAAATGTTGCGGTTCATCGTTTTTCGCTGGCATCGAAATTTGCCATTGTTAATCGGTTTTACAAGTTGTGTAACTACGCTTTTTCGCTCGACGATAGGCGATTGTATGCTAAAGCCAATCGTGCGTTGGTAGGGCAAAAATTCGACATTGTACTTTGCGCCAGTTTCTATATTTTTCCGCTGCTTTGTGGTGTGAAAATGGCAAAAAAACTGCATTGCCCGTTGGTTGTCGATTTGCGCGATATTGTTGAGCAATACGCGCAACCTGTTGGATTTCAGAAAGTTATAAGTTTTTTCAAATTGCGTTGGCTCAATTGTTGGCGTCGAAATCGACTGCTTCGTTCGGCTGATGTGGTTACTACAGTTTCGCCGTGGCATGTGGCTGAATTGCAAAAACACCATGAGCAAGTTCGGTTGATTTACAACGGTTTCGACGCAGATAAATTTTACTTTAACGCGGTAAAATCCGACAAATTTACAATCTCCTACACGGGGCGTTTGTTGGTTGGTGCATATCGAAATCCCACTCTCTTTTTCGAGGCGATGCGCACGCTGTGTAAGGATGAAAATTTCCGTGAAAATGTTCGTGTGCGCTGGTTTGTCGATGCCGATAGCGAGAAGAAAATTTTGCCGTTGGCGCAACAATTTGGCATCGCTGACTGCACCGAACTGAACGCATTGGTCTTGCCAAATGAGATTCCTGATATTTTGCGCGCAAGTTCGGTGGTGCTGGTTTTGACCAATAAATCCGCGGCCAATGGTCCTCATGGCTTGATGACAACCAAATTTTTCGAGGCGCTTGGTTGCGAAAAACCTGTGCTTTGCGTGCCGAGCGACGAAGACTGTTTGGCCGATGTCATTCGCCAAACCAATGCTGGCGTGGCGGCTGCGAGTGTAGCGGAGATTGAGCAATTCATTCTCGAAAAATACCACGAATGGCAGCAATTTGGCTACACGCATCAGCCTGTAAATCAGAAAGAAAAGGCAAAATTTTCGCGCCAAACGCAGGCACGACAGTTTGCGGAGATATTTTGCAGCTTAATTTCGTAAAAAAATGCCAACCATTAGCGTCATATTACCAGCATACAATGTTGCGAGTTACTTGCCAAAGTGTCTCGATTCGCTGTTGGCGCAATCGTTCACCGATTGGCAAGCCATTGTGGTGGACGATGGCTCTACTGATGATAGCGTTTCTATCGCTCAACATTATGCCGAGCGTGACGGTCGCGTAAAAGTGCTTACGCAAAAACATTCGGGGCAATCTGCAGCGCGTAATTTTGGTTTGCAGCACGCCACAGGCGATTTCGTGGCTTTTGTCGATGCTGACGATTTTGTCGATGCCGACTATTTTGCAACATTGGTCGCTGCACTTACGCCCGACTGCGACTATGTACAGGCAGGTTATCGGCGCGTGTTGCCCGATGGCAGTGTGGTGGCGCAAAAAAAGCCGCACCATCTTTATCAATTTATTTCGCCGTGTATGCGACTCTATCGGCGCGATTGGTTGCAGCGGCATGGTCTGGCTTTTCGTGAGGGCATCATTTACGAAGATGTGCTTTTTTCAGTGCAGTTGTGGGAAAGTGGGGCGCGCGGCAAACGCATTGCGTACATTGGCTACAACTATTTGGTCAATCCGCACTCCACCACTGCGCAGCGCAATCGGCAGGCAGAGCAAATCTTGTTCGAATGTCTTCGCACACAGTTTCATACCGCCCACTCTATGTGTCAGAAGTGTCTGATTTTCTATACATACTTGCGTCTTAAAATTCATTTCGCTCTATGCTAAACAGAAAATCTATCATACTTGCCGTCATTGCCACTGTACTGCTGTTGCTCCCGTGTTTGGTTGTGGCATTTGCGTCTATCGACCTAAACTACTCCGTAGTGAAGCAATGTGGCTACTTGCTAATGGTATTGGTCTGTCTGCTTCTGCCCGCACTCTTTTTGCGAGCAAGAACCTATTTTATTGTTGAGGGGATATTCAATTTTCTACTGTTCCCCATTGAATTGTCAAGTCTCTATCTCAACAAACAATCTGCTACGCCGCTGTTTATTCAGACTATTCTCTCGACCAATTGGGCGGAAGCTACCGAATTGCTCATCTCCTTTTGGTGGGCGGTGCTTGTGGTAGTGCTGCTTTGGGTCGCCTATTTTTGCGTGGCGGCATGCATCGAAAATGTCTACATATTCCCTCGCTCGTGGCGAAAAAGATTGACAGTAGCGTGCATTTTTGTATGTTTGTCTATCTATAGTGCGGTGGGGGGCGTAGTATGGCGTTGTGCAACTGCCCGCACGGTTTCCTATATTCTCTCGGATACGCACAGTAAGTTTTGGATGAAGTTTGAAAAAATTTCCCCCTACAACATATACATCGGTGTTTGTAAGTGGTTTCAAGTACAACGGGAGTGGAAACAGTCGCAGGCGGCTTTAGCGTCGTTTCGCTTTGGTATTGAACCCAAAGAGTACTCTTCCGCCAATCCTCTTTTTGTCCTCTATATTGGTGAGTCCGCACGCTACGACCATTTTCAAGTGAACGGCTACAACCGACCAACAACGCCATATTTAGATACTTGTAGCAATCTTATCTCTTTTCACCACATCTATTCGCAAGCCAATTTAACTTCGTTGTCTGTTCCACTCATTCTTACGCGAGCCACACCTGATCATCAAGAATTGCAATATAAAGAACGAAGTGTAGTCGAAGCCTTTGCCGAAGCGGGATTTCAGACAGCATTTATAGAGAAGAATGCCCACTCGTCCTTTGTTTGGCGAATAATGAACACTTGTTCGTATCATTACCTCTATTCTACGGGAATAGACAATAGCGTTTACGACACCGATATGCTCTGCCACCTGCAAAAGGCACTGTCCGATAGTGCGCAAATGGCGGTGCTTCATGGTATAGGTAGCCATTTCAAGTACTGTCTGCGTTATCCCGATGAAGATGCATATTTCCAACCATCGATGACTGCCAAAGATGGGTACAGCACCGACGAGGCGAATAAGACGGCCATAATCAATGCTTACGACAATACTATTCGACAGACCGATAAGGCATTAGGAGAACTAATCGATTATCTGCGCACGCTGCACCGTCCTACAGTCGTTCTTTATTTGTCCGACCACGGCGAAAGTCTATGGGACGATGCGCGCAAACTGGTGTTGCATGGCTCATACGAGTGTGCCGAAGCCGAATATCATATTCCGTTCCTTGTTTGGTATTCCGATTCGTATGCCAATCTGTATCCCGACAAAGTGAAGCAAATGTGCGCCAATAGCAATGCACATGTGTCGTCGCAAGTGGTGTTTCATTCGCTGTTAGATTTAGCCGATATTCAGCAAATTGTCGATAGTACGCATAGCGTCTGCTCGCCCTATTTGCGATCGACCGATACCATTATGGTGCTGACGGGCTGTGGTGCTGTCGCCCCCTTCGTCATCGAAAAATAACTTTTCCCACTTCAAAAATTTAAGGACTGACAATTTGTCAGTCCTTTTGCTTGGCACGGAATGTGTGGAATATGGGCGTAGAAAAGAAAAAATCTAACAAATAAAACTTACGCTTATGAACATTAAACCACTAGCAGACCGCGTGCTGATACAGCCTGCGCCTGCAGAAGAAAGAACGGTCGGCGGCATCATCATTCCCGATACGGCCAAAGAAAAACCACTGAAAGGTAAAGTCATTGCCGTGGGCAACGGCACCAAAGACGAACAGATGGTGCTGAAAGCTGGCGACGAGGTGCTCTACGGCAAATACGCTGGCACCGAACTCGAACTCGACGGTGAAAAATACCTCATCATGCGGCAAAGCGATGTACTTGCAACACTCTAAAAAAAGTGAGAAGTTAGTAGTTAGAAGTGAAAAACGACAGTGGTATGAATGCACT